>JBGPNR010000141.1:0-5714 GCA_041487635.1 Candidatus Udaeobacter sp.
AACATGGTATTGCGGTGCTTCCAGGATGGCTTCCTTGGTCACGTTCACAAATACCTTGGATTCCTCGTAACTGATCCGGTCGATATGCTTCGGTGAAATCACGATCTCCTTGTGGGAATACCAATGGCCGGTCTCCACAACCAGGTGACAAATCGCCCAACTCTTGTCGTCCATGATAAAATCAATGACGTGGCCGATCGCTCCTTCGCTGGTTTGGATGGGGTAGCCGCTAAGAGCCTGTGTGCTTTGCAGATGAAGATCGTCGCTTGCCTGCTTACTCGGCATTAGATGCGGCGGTGGTGGAGCCTCGGGAAAACCGCCCACGCCCCACGCGCCGCCTCCACGATAATACTCCTCTACATATTGTCGCGAAACTGGCTTGTGCGACTCAATCGCGGGACTGTTTTCAATCTGTTGCCGAGTCAGATTCACGAGCAGGCAGTCGCCGCCTTGATGCAGGTTTCCGAAAGCATGGGGAGAAATCAGCACCAAGCGGCCCGATAGCCATGAACCTGTGTCCGCGACAACATAGCGGATAGCCCATTGTTGATCATTAAAATAGAAGTCCTCCACATGGCCGATGTCGCCATCAGAGGCGCGGAGCTTTTTTCTGTAAAGCTGCCTAAGGCTTAGCAACATAACTTTAGCCTTTCTGAAGACGGGTTTGATCTATCCGGACCATGCGACCAGATACTTGAATTCGCAAGCGCGGGCCCAAAATGCCACAGCAGCGCGCGCCATCGTATCAACTCCTGAAGCGATCATGGGGGCAGTCAGGAAGGGCGTTTATCCTTCCGCAAAGGAGGTATCGCATTGTGAACCTTCACTTGCCCGCGCTGCCGGCGCGCGTAGTCCTGCAACCGCCGTCGCGCCGCCTTGAAGGCATCGCGGATCACAACGTCGATGTCCTTGTGTTGTGGATTTGCTTCAAGGTGCTTCTCCCATTCTTCTTCGCCGCCGCGTCGGACGGCGCTGTGCAGACTCGGCTCGTGCCGCACGACGATCTCACCCCCTGGCACGCCCAGCTCAATGCGGACGTGAAACTGTTCTCCCAGCGTGTGATGGCGGTGCGGAATCTCGACGATTACACGGCAACTTGTGATGCGCCTGTAAAATTCATCGAGTTTTTCGGCTTCCTCCTGCACTCGCGCCGCGACCGCGTCGGACGGTGGCATGTTACGAAACGTGATTTGTACTGGTAGGATCATGTTGTATCTCCTTCTTAACGGCCCCTTTCACCAGCAAGACCGGGCAACGACGACGAGTTCATGCCCAGCTGGCTCAATACCTTTTCTCATATAAACCCGTTGGCCTACGCCGTCGATGTCAATGGCATCTTCATGCTTGCCGGCAGCACGAGCACGTTCGGTCCGAGTTACGACTATGCTGTCATCCTTCTGACGTCGACTATTTTGGTCTTCATTGGCGCTCGCTTGTGTCCCCATCTTGCATCGTAAAATGTTCGCGTTGGTCCCTTTTCTGGGCTGCCCGGGCTGCTTGGAGCATCTGATCGTGCTCCGCTTCTTCGATTCCTTCTTCGACAAGCTGCGCACTCTCGCTCCGTCCTTCGCTATCCTCGTCTTCGCCAAACGACTCCGGCGTGTGGCGTCCGGTCGAGCCTGGCACTGGATCCCAGCGTTCTGATTCGGGTATCAATTCCAGAGCCGCTTCTCGAACGTCCACCTCCGGTTCGCCGGTTAGTTCACGTTTGGCCTGTTCATAGTCAACCTGAGACGGTTGTGGAGGAACACGACCTGCGATAACGGCTAATTCACGCGCACGAGCCTCTACCATCTCTGGAGTCACCGTCCCAATGCCGATCGCGTTCTCAGTTAAAATGCCTTTGTTCAGAGGATTCTTGTTCATAGTGTTAGATGCTGTGTACTGGAGTAAGGGCATCGTGTCTCTTCGCTAATTGCGAATTGCCGCGCATTTCTTGCCATGCCTGACGAAATCCACTCTTACATCCAACTCCAGCAACAGATCCACCACGACTTGCGCGTCCAGCATCCCGAGTGGGTCGAACGTGGTCACCCGAATACACCGGCACTCCGCTTTCGGAGAGCCCAGCAAACCAAGTAACGGTGCGCGCTGTCGAGCCCGGTTCTCGAGATGCGTCGGTTCGGCCCTTTAAGCATGCGGCGCGAGCCTTGTTGAAACGAGCCAAAATCGAGGCGAATGAATCTTGATCCCTTTTGCCATGGTGCGCGGGCGACCATGAATCGTGCTCTCTGATATTAAGCGGCAAACCTGTGGCTTCACTGAAAGCCCGCTCGTAATCTTTGAAAATATGCGAGCGCGAAAGATGTCGCACCACCTCCTTATCAGAGGAGTTGGATGCACTTGGGTTGCTCGTTACAGCGTGCGAAGCGGTATTTCTAACCGCGCTGAAGTGTCGCATCGCGGCGCGCATACTAAACTTCAAACCCTCTCAGCCACGGTTGTCCTGATCGAAGCCCTTGCGCGATGCATGCGTTACCGAACGTCTGCTGCTTAACATCGGGGGTCTGATTTGCGGGTGAAGTGCGAAGCTGCCGGAATAGCACAGCTCGACGTTTAGAGCCTTTATGTCGCTTGAAATAAATCGCGCTGCTTTGTTGGGCTGTTGATTCCATATTTGGTTACGGGACTCTCATACGGGACTGCGCTCGCCTCGCGGACGTCCCTTTCTGGCCGCGCGCGGTGCGCCAGGTAGGCTAGCGCACGTCCGTTAGCCGGATTCGACAATTTACCGCTGGAAATCGAACGGGCGGGGTTTCTGCTCAGTCGACGCCGAGAAAATCTTTTTGTAAGCTCGCGCTTGTATGGCTGATGAACCGGCAAAGATTATCCTCGGTGATACAGCGATTACCGCTGTCGAGCGAGCTCCTGGTGGGCGCCGGTTCCGTCGAAGCAAAGATCGGCATCGATCGCTGACGCATTGCGAAAATTGCAATGCCCCGTTGAGTGGACCTTACTGCGCCCAATGCGGGCAACCGGCAATCGACTATCGCCGTTCCTTTGGGCACGTGCTTGTTGATGTTCTTAATGAATTTCTGAATTGGGATTCGAAATTTTTCGCCACAATCGCGCTCCTCATCTTGAAACCGTGGCGGTTGACCAACGAGTTTCTCGCCGGCAAGCGTGTCCGCTATGTGCATCCGCTGCGCCTTTATCTACTCGCAAGCATCTTATTTTTCTTTGCAGTGAATTACGGAGCAAGAGACTTGCGTTTCGAACCGGGCAAACTCGGTCCAAAAGATCGCGCGGAACTCGAAGCCGACTTGAAGAAAGGAGATTTGCCACCCGCAGCGCGAGAGAAATTGGAGGCATTGTTACAGGAGTCTTCGCCTCCAGCTAATTCTTCGCCTTCAATGAACGCGCCTTCGCCGCTACCGACCGCGGCTTCGCCTCACCCCGGCGCCAGAACCGACAAGCAGAGGCAGGAATATGGCAAAATAGGCGAGCGACCGTTTGTAGCTTTTGACCAGGCGAAATCGACAACTCCGTTCGAGCGCTGGATCGAAGCGCGGGCCAAGGAAAAGATGGGTGAGCATGGAACAAAGATGGGGCTGTTTATCACCACGCTCTTCAGCAATCTGCCTTACATGATGCTTTGCTGTATTCCGCTGTTCGCTTTCGTCCTGAAAATTCTCTACATCCGTCGCCACATTTTTTACATCGACCACCTCATTTACGCGCTTCACATCCACACATTCGCTTACACCGGCGTCATGCTGATCGTGCTTGCAACAATCGGGCTCAACCGCGCGGTCCCAGGTCCGATTGCAGGCTGGACAATCGCGCTACTCTGGATCGCGTTCGTGGTGCAAATCTTCTTGTCAATCCGGCGGGTTTACCGGCAAGGTTGGTTCATCAGCACACTGAAATTTTTCACGGGCGGTCTTGTTTATCTGGTGGTGCTGTTGGTCGCCCTCGCAGCAACGTTTTTCATCACTCTTGCAATCCCATGAATAAAAAAATCTTATGCTCGACGTTGCTTCTGCTGTCCGGAGCGGCTTCAAGTTTTGCTTTCCTGCAGATGATTGCGTTTGAACGCAACCAGGCTGTGTGGATCGCAAATCTCGACGGCACGGGCGAGAAAAAGATCGCCGATGGAATTTTCCCGGCGATTTCGCCTGATGGAACTCGCGTCGCGTTTAACACTGTCGAAAAAACGAGCGACACGAGTTACGTGCGTCACATCGCCGTGGTCGAACTTGCCACCGGAAAGTTGAACGTGTTCAAAGACGTGCCGAGCGACAATTCGTACTATCCGACCTGGACGGCCGACGGGAAACAAATCCTTTTCACCACGCGACCACACGAAGTCTGGGATCTCGTCGCAATCAATTCCGATGGCACGAATTTCCACGTGCTCAAACCCGGCGTGCAAAATGAAGTGACACGTTACTCCCCGATTTGGGCTCACGACGGCCAATCGGTTTTTTGCGAGGACATGACGAATGTTTATCAGCTCGGGCTCGACGGCGCGGTTCGCGCGCAATGGAAGATCAACAAAATCGTGCCAAAAGGCGACATGAGCGGCGACGGACGCATCGATGTGTCGCCGGACGGCAAGCGATTGCTATTGAGCATCGACATGGGCGAAGAATCCGGCCGCAAAGATTGGGACGGCCCGCTGCCGTCGCTGTGGTCGTTCGATCTCCAATCGCAAAAGGCGACGCGGCTCACGCCGAAGAAACTTTTCGGCTGGGATGGCGTCTGGATCGACAACAACAACATCCTCTTTCTCAGCAAAGCGGCCGGTGAAAAGGAGGATTCGATTTATCGAATGTCCATCGACGGGAAAAATGTGAAACGCCTGATCAAGAATGGGCGTTTTCCTTCGGTTAGTGCTCCGCAAACATGAAACGAGTCACGACCGCGATCTTTCTTTGCGTCGCGTTTTCCGCGGTCGTTAACGCCGAGCAGCGCAAAATCGCATACGAACGCGGCGAAAAAATCTTCGTTGCCGACGCGGACGGTACGCATTCAAAGAAAATTGCGGAAGGCGCGTTGCCCGAAATTTCGCCGGACTGCACACGCGTCGCGTTTAACACCGAAGGCGACGCGAAGAATCGCCCCGGTCCGGAGCGTCACATCGCGATCGCCGACCTGGCGAGCGGCAAAGTCACGGTTCTACCAAATATTCCGAGCGACAATTGCTTCGGTCCTGTCTGGTCGCCGGATGGAAAGCAGCTCGCCTTCTCAATCATGGCAGACAAGGCGTGGCAACTTGGCTTGGTGAACGCCGATGGTTCCGGATTTCGGTTTGTGAAAAATTCGGAGCTAAAGCCCGAAGCGTTCGGCGCACCGGAGTGGGCGCGAGATGGTAAATCGATTTTCTGCCACGATCTCGACAATTTTTACCAAATCGATCTGGACGGAAACGTTCTGAAGAAATGGGAGCTCTCGAAGATTCTGACCGACGCGAGCATGAACAGCGGCGATCGATTGAGCGTTTCGCCGGACGGCAAGACGCTGCTGATGGATGTCGATTGCGGCGCCGAGCACGAGCGCAAGAATTGGGACGGTCCACAACCGGCGATCTACAAATTCGATCTCACGAGCGAAAAGGCAGTTCGTGTTAGCGGCAAGAATGATTTCGTTTGGGAGCCGTTTTGGCTGAGCAACGACGAATTCCTTTGCATCTTGCAAAAGGTAAAAGAAATCGAGCCGTCAATTTTTGGCATGTCTCTGGACGGCAAAAACTCGAAGCTGCTCGTTAAACA
>JBGPNR010000142.1:0-5653 GCA_041487635.1 Candidatus Udaeobacter sp.
AGGCCGGATATGCCGTCAGGAAGTTTTGGAAATCGCGCACCAACGCCGGCGGAGATGCAGACCTGCCGCCCTTATCTGGTCGAGCAGATCGACGTCATCCAGCCGAAAGTCCTGGTCGCGCTTGGCGCAGTTGCCGTGGAAGGCTTGCTTGGGACGCGAGGGACCATGCGCGAAATGCGCGGGCGCTGGCACGCTTACAACGGCATCCCGCTCATGATCACATATCATCCCGCTTACTTGCTCCGGAACCAGGCGCCTTCGGAAAAACGCAAGGTTTGGGAAGACATGCTCGAAGTGCTGGAGCATCTCGACCGACCGATTACGGAGCGCCAACGAAATTATTTCCTGTGAGATCTATTTGTATGTAGCGCCAACGGCGCAGCAGATTCATCGGTTAGCCTGGGGCAGCGCCCCAGAGTTGATGGACAAAAAACGCCAGCGCTGAAAGCGCGATTCAGTGCGGACGTATTTCGCTCCATTATTCGCGCGTCGCTTATTTCAACGAGCAGTTGCAATGCGGATATGTTTGAAATTGGCAACTATCCGCTGGTTTGAAACGCACTTTCAGCGCTTGCCTTGCACCGCGATCTAGATTCCTGGGGCGATGCTCCAGGCTCGCAATGAGACGGCGCCGTTGGACGCTAGATACATGCGATGCTCGCGCTGCCTTTTTGATTCGCACGCTTCCAACTGGCGTCGATCGATTTGCGCGACGCTAGTGTGATGGCCAGCGACAAAATCATCGCGCGCACTTCGTGGCGCGGAACTTTTATTGTGCGCTGCAACGCTCCGACTTCAGCCTCGTCCAAAAGCGCAAGTGTGCGCGCTCCGATTAATGCCGGCAGAACTGTTGCCGCACGCACGCGCCGGTTTTCAATCGCGCGCGAGTATTGCATCCCGCATTCGAGCCCCGCCTTTGCTTTCTCCAGCCACGTTCGGTAAATCGGCTGAAAGCGTTCTGGTTCGGAGAGAATCTGCGATGTGGCCAGATGCGCCGCGTTCAATTCGTATTCCGGAAAATAACATCTGCTCGCTCGGAGGTCGGAGCCGGCATCGCGTAGCACATTGATCAACTGAAGCGCCATGCCGTAGCGCTTACCGAGCGCCAGCATCTCGTCTTCGCTCAGCCTTGCGAAATTCCGAACATGCCGAAAACAGAGTCGCGTCCAAAATTCACCGACACAGCCAGCAACCAGATAGGTGTACTCATCCAAATCGGCAGCTGTCCCGAGCGCGCGGATTTCTTGCGGATTATCGAAACGCTGCAGATCGAGCATCTGGCCGTGAGTGATTTTCTCGAGCACGCCGCGAATGTCGTTGCGATCGGCCTGCTCGATCTGATTGAGCCAACCAAGACAATCCGGCAATGACTCGAGCAGTTGCTGTTCGCTCGTTTTCTCCTGGAGCGGAACAAATGCGGCGATCAGATCGACAACGACATCGCGCGAAGCTTTGCCCTGAATCCCGTCCGACAGCATCTTCAGCGTTTCGATTCGCACCGGCACAGAAATTCCCTGTGTGTCGGCAACGCTGTCGGTTGCTCGCGCAAGCAGATACGCGAGCGCGATCGGTTCGCGTAATTGCATCGGTAAGAATCGAATCGAAAGATAAAATGAACGCGAGACCGAGCGTAGAATTGCTGTCCGTAACGTCTGGGTAGAACGTGCGCTCATGATGTTTTGCTCTCGCAAGAGAAATTGGCTCCGGCAATCAGTTTAGTTGGCCAATTTTCTTGCGCGTTCTTCTCCGAGGGATATCGCGACATCTCGCCACAACTGCTTTGCATGTGTTCGCCTCTCCCTTCCCAAGGGAGAGGGTAGGGTGAGGGTTCTGCACACTGAATCTGCAAGTTGACAAATCCCCTCACCTCAATCCTCTCCCCTTCCCGACGGGGAGAGGCGGAACTCTCTAGCGCTAGATGCAGATTCCAACAGTTGCCGCGCGCAGCACGTGAGTAAAAAGCGGATGACCTTTGGTGAAACTACATGCTTGAATCTCGACAGGAGAGATTTGTATTCGAACATCATCATCGTCCGATATTTTTTAACTCGATCCGATTGGGTGCTGAATTACCGAGACCGAGCTGACCTGCAAAGTCGACATAGGCCGCAAGTGGGCCGATCGGACGCAGATTCGCGCGTACCCGCCATTCTTCCAGACGCTTCAAGGCGACGGCGTCTAAAGCCACCGGGTCCTTGCTTGCATATAGCGTCGCATTATGAACCGCGTAGTTCGGCTGCGGCTGCGGGCCGCCTGCATATTGCGCAATCAGGCCGTCCATCAAATTGAAAACGACTTTCTTCGCAATAAGTGGATTAGCATAAATTTCTGCAAGACTTTCCGCCCCAAACCGAGACCCTTGCGCAAAACGACGCCAGTTATCGATGTTCGGAATTGTCATGTTGTACATGCAACCGGCGATCCCATTGGTCTCACTGATACTCATCACCGGGACGTTAATGATCTTGGTAACTTCGGTCGCAACGATCTTCGAAAAGTGGCTTACGTTGCTGGTGTTCTCAGTATCCGAGAGAACATCCATTTTTCCTACGTCACCGACATAGTCGAAGTCGCCCCAAACCAGTTTCCCAATCAAAGGCGCCGAGAGGACGGCTTTGGGATCATATCCGTCGCGCGGCGCAGTTGCCTTAAGCTGGTAACCATCAACTCCCGTCCGATAACCGGCTCCTTTGATTCCACCGAGAGAGCGGTCCCAGACAATTATGCCGCTGCGAGAATGACCTGCTGCGACGAGCCCATCGACGATCGCATTCACGATATCGTGGTGCGTGGTGAAAAGGTCGCCGCCCGCTGCACAGATCTTAATTCCAATCCTGTCGTCTGGGGAAACCAGCGACGCCCACGCTTTTGCTACGTCAGACTGTCCGGTTGCGGCGAGAACGAGCCGGTTCACCATCTCATGCACGACGCGCGGGTTCGTCTTGTAATCTTTGATTGAGCCGGGATCATGCACAGCATACACAATCGAAGGTGTCGGCGCGGTCTGGGGTGATTGCGCCAACCCCGAAGTGATGGAGCAAAAGAGAACCAGAGCTAACTTTCGCAGTTTTGTCATGTCGAGCGAAGTCTCCCGCTGCTGCAGGATCTATGTTTCGAGCCAGAGATTCCTCGACTCCGCTCGGAATGACAACAAAGTCTGACGGATTTTATGAGTAACAGCGGGAATCACAACTCGGGCACTGTAGCCCCGAAAGCGTTCGGGGTGTCGGCTGCGGAGTCGCGCGGCAATGCAGGCGACACGCCTGCCACTACAAGTCCAATTCGTCACATTTACGTCCACATCCCCTTCTGCGCGCGTATCTGCCCGTACTGCGCGTTCTACAAGGATCTGCTCGATCGCTCCCAGACCGGGCGATTTTGTGAAGCGATCTTGCGCGAGCTGGAACTATATGAGGGAGGGCCGATCTCCAAATCGTCCAGGCGGACTAGAGACCGCGGCTCCTCGCTCCTTCCATCAACGATTTACTTCGGCGGTGGCACACCAACGGCGCTCACTATCGCCCAACTGGAACTGCTGCTGCGCGGATTTCGTGAGCGGCTCGATCTCTCACGTCTTGAGGAGTGGACAATCGAGGCGAATCCCGGCAGCGTTTCCGCCCGAAAAGCCGACCTTCTGAAAAAATTCGGCGTTAACCGAATCAGTCTCGGTATACAGTCTTGGAACGACCACTTGCTGAGATTGCTCGGACGCGAGCACAACGCGTGGCAGGCAGAAGAATCATTTCATCTTCTGCGCGCGGCCGGATTCACAAATATCAATGTCGATCTCATGTTCGCATTACCCGGCCAGACAATCGAGCAGTGGAGATCGACTCTGGAGAAAACCATCGCTCTTCAGCCTGATCATATTTCGGCGTACTGCCTCACGTACGAGGAGGACACCGAATTCTTTCTGCGACACGCGCGTGGCGAATTTCGGCAGGACGCAGACGCTGACTCTGAGTTTTTCGAAATTGCCATGGCGATGCTCGAGCACGCCGGCTACGAACATTACGAAATCTCGAACTATGCGCGTCCCGCGTTTTCGTCAGTTCACAACCGTGCATATTGGCTCGCCAGAGATTATCTGGGCATCGGCCCAAGCGCGGTTTCGACTGTCGATATGCGGCGCTGGCAGAATGTCTGCGACTATCGCAGCTACATTGATCGCGTTCTCTCTTGTCAATCAGCAGTTGCATCCATCGAAGATCTGACGAGTGAAATGAAACGCACTGAGCGAATCGCATTGTCGCTGCGCACGCGCGATGGAGTTTCTGCTTCGGAGCTGAGACATTCCGCGCAACAAACTAACGAATTTATTGCGCTCGGGTTACTTCGAGAATCCGACGGTAATTTCGTGTTAACTCGAAAAGGCAAAGCTCTTGCGGATTCCGTTGTCGAAGCGCTGGTATAGGCGGCGATTGCCTTATTTCATCAACCTCGGCGCTGCCCCAGGCTCACGATGATTTTGCGCCTGTGGCGCTAAGATCTACCCGATCGTGGACACAGATCCGTTAATAGAATTCTGAATCGGAGCTGTAGCCGGAATCGCCGCGAATAGAACGGAGACGGGCACGGCTGCCCCACTCGGATTCGGGCCGATTAATCTGTCCCAGCGTGATTTTCACGAGCCACGGCGCCGCCGCCAAAGCACCAATCGCAACGAGCGCAATCGCTGCCACATGGCGAATCGAGGGTTTGATTTTATCGGCCACCAACATGCCCAGGCCAAGACCAATAGCGGTGCGCGTGACGACAAGCAGCGGATCAACGGGAAGCTGTTCGGAAGTTTTTGAAATGGATATGGGGAAAGACATCGCGTACCATATACGTCGCGTTTGGGAAAAAGAAACGGCAATTTTCGCGACCAGAAAGATCCTCCCATCCTTCATCGACATGCCCGCTTTGATCTACGCCCTCGTCCTCGCCGGTGGCAGCGGTGAACGTTTTTGGCCTTTGAGCAGGCGGGCGCGCCCCAAACAACTGCTGCGTCTGGTCTCGAACAAAACTCTGCTCGAAGAAACTTTGGCGCGGCTTGAAGATCTTATTCCTCCCGAGCGCATTCTAATCCTCACGAACACAGAACAGGAAAGCGCAGTTCGCAAACTGCTCAGCAATTTCCCAAAAGAGAACATCGTAGGCGAGCCAGCCAAACGCGATACCGCTGCTGCGGTCGCGCTCGGCACCGGCTGGGTAGCCGCTCGCGATCACGCAGCCATCATGCTTGTTCTCCCTGCCGATCACTTGATTGCAAACCGAACAGCCTTTCAGGAAACCCTCGCCCTGGCTGCCGATGCCGCGGAGGAGACAGGCGAGCTTGTCACCATCGGGATCAAGCCAACCTGGGCCTGCCCCGGTTTCGGATACATCGAGCAAGGCAAGCCGGTACGTTTGCGCAAGCGTCCCGACAATGATGCGGTCCATCGGGTCCTTCGCTTTCGCGAAAAGCCGAACCTCGATCTGGCTGAATCGTTTTTGCGAAAGGGAAATTTTCGTTGGAACGCGGGGATGTTCGTTTGGTCGGTGCCCACAGTGCTTCGCGAATTCAACCGTCAGGCGCCAAAGTTGGCTGATTTCATTTCGCAGCTTAGAGCTCCGGAAAATTTCGAGAAAGCTTTGCGTGAGCGCTTCAGCAAACTGCCGCGCATCTCAT
>JBGPNR010000143.1:0-5619 GCA_041487635.1 Candidatus Udaeobacter sp.
GTTCGCCCACACGAATCAACGGAGGCATGACGGCTGATTGCTGCTAATTTGGTCTGCGCAGTTATAGCGATTCTGGACGACTGGTCGCGGTGCGGGTTTGCTCAGTTCAAGCTGCGCGCTCACTTTCTGGATTTGCGACATCTTCAGATTTGCCTGAGGTCTTCAATTTCCTTGTTGACGATGCTATTTTGGTGATGCCACTAACCGTAATTTCGGTCTCGACATCGCTCGACAAATACGCAATAGCATTACGATTACGTCAATTCCCGGTGTCGGAATGAGCAGGATTATTTCATCAACATTAGCCTTGCAAGCGGCACCGGGGGATCGGGCTCTTGCTCGCGAGGAGGCTTGGCAACAGGTGGAAAAAATGAGCGAGGCGATGATAGAGGAGAAGGGCCTGCTCAATCACGCCCAGGCGGCGCTACTTCTCGATGTGAGCACGAGACGGGTTGGGGAACTCGTTAGGCTTAGGAAGTTGACCGATTTTACTTTTCTCGGCCGTAAATATGTGTCGATGCGGGAGGTCTGGGATCGAAACAAGCAAGATCTGAAGGCGGGTCGTCGACCGCGCCGGATGGGGCAGCGTTTGCCTGGGCAGTCGAAAGGAGCTGCGCAAGCGCCGGTTCGCGAGTATGCAGCATCGTATTTTAAGAAACAACGCGAAGCGGCGAACGAGAGGCGGCGCGCAGAATTCAGGAAGAAATGGCGCGAAATCCTAGAGGTGAGAAGAAATGAACGAAAGGGTTGACGCAGGGGATGCGTGTGTGAGTCATTCGCGTACTGCAAAAATTTCTAATGTCTGCACTCGCACAGTTCAGCCTGAAATTGTTCGACAAAGGGCGCGATAAATAATTGACGGGGCCAGCCCAAACGGTGCCGATGGCCGCCATCTGCAACTTAAATACAGACTTCTGTCCAGATGACATTCTCTTTTGAGATCGCGGCCCTGCAACTGACACCAAGCTTTAAGATGGGTGTCTTGAAAGTGCGTCCGATATCGAAGCTCGTCACGATGCGTTTGCCCTCGCCTCAACGCGCTCAAACGGCGTTGAATTTGCAGGTCGCCTTCGAAGTATTAAAGATTCAGCCTGTCGCTGGTGCACTGGGCACTATTCGCGTGATTCCCTCACAGCAGCAGAGGCCTACGATGGCTGGCATGCCCTCATTCGCAGTCGCAGGATTGCAAGTCGTGCCGAATTCTGAAACTGCACCGGTTCAACTAACCCCATCGCAGCAGGGACGTGCGTCTGTGTTCATCACGGTGCCCTTTCAGATCACCACTCTGGAGTTTTCCCCCTCACTCGAAATTGCATCCGTCATCCTGAATTCGAACTCCAAGCAGGTCGTTGTTCAGTTGCCTGGCGCTGGACTGGGGCCAACTGAAGGAGCGCCAATGTTTGAAATCGCGAATCTCGAACTTAACGAAGGCGGCGAGATCGCCATGATGCAGCTGAACCTTCTTGGCGGGCCGAAGCGAGCCTGACGGGCACGACATCTGCGCGCTTATTTCCCATAGGTTTAACGTGACCTATGGGACGTACCTACGATCACTTCCAGTTTAGGGAGTGCAGTTGGTTCGGCAGAAACTTCCCATTTTTGCGAAGCAGTTTGCCGTCAAAGTAAATTTCTCCGCCGCCGTAATCCGGACGCTGGATGCTTACCATGTCCCAGTGAACCTGGCTCCGATTCCCATTGTCCGCTTCCTCGTAAGCTTGTCCCGGGGTGAAATGGAAAGAGCCAGCGATTTTCTCGTCAAACAATATGTCGCGCATCGGTTGAAATACCCGCGGATTAAAGCCGAGTGAGAACTCGCCGATGTAACGCGCGCCAGGATCTGAGTCGAGGATCTTGTTCAGCTTTTGGGTCTCATTGCTCGTCGCATCTACGATCTTTCCGCTTTTGAATTCCAAACGGATGCCATCGAAAGCGATTCCCTGATAAATGCTTGGCGCATTAAAGGTGACATGGCCCTCAACGGAATCTTTCACTGGTGAAGTGAAAACTTCGCCGTCGGGAATGTTGCGGTCGCCGCCGCAGATGACGGCTGGAATTCCCTTTACGCTGAAACGCAGATCGGTGCCGGGCCCTTTGATTTGGACACGGTCGGTCTTTTCCATCAACCGCTTGAGGGCCTTCATTCCGGGCAGCAGTTTGCGGTAGTCCAGCGTGCACACATCGAAATAGAAATCTTCAAATGCTTCCGTGCTCATTCCCGCAAGCTGTGCCATGGAAGGAGTCGGCCAGCGTAAGACTACCCACTTGGTTTTTTTGACGCGCTGGTCCTGCACCCGCCGCATTTTTCGGCCGATCAACTTCATCTTCTCCGGCGGCACATCGGACAATTCCGTGATGTTGTTGCTGCCGCGCACTGCGATATATGCATTCATTTTTTTCATTCGTGCCAGCTCGTGGCTTGCCATCAGATTTAGCTGTCGATCTGAGGCTTCGAGCGCGAGCGCGCGGTTCACTCGGGTATAGTAGGTTTGCGCGAAGGGCACACCGCCTGCTTTCCGCACCGCGCGTATCAGCGCGATGGTCATTTCGTCGGGAATATCGAACGCTTCGATCAGGACCGTTTCATTGCGCTTCAGACGAATGGAATATTCCACCAGAAGTTTTGCGAGTTTGTCGAATCGGTCGTCGTGCATAGCCGCTTATCATTCCACCAGCCGCGCTGTATGCAACTTAGTCCGTCGTCGCGTTGCGAACGAGGCTGGCTGCGTAAGCGCCATCAAAACCATCGCGAAAGGGCAGCGAAGATCTTTCCGTTTCTAAGCTCAAACTGGACGTTTGCGCGAGGATGCGACGAACGACCTCCTTGTTTTCTTCCGGCTCAAGACTGCATGTGCTGTAAACAAGCACGCCGTTCGGTTTTAGGAGCGGAATGAGAGCACGAACGATCTCGATCTGCAACTGTTGCATTCGGTCGAAATCGGTTCGTCGTAATCGCCACCTCAAGTCTGCGCGTCTGCGCATTACTCCGGTATTGCTGCACGGCGAATCAACCAGAATGCGATCAAATGGCGCCAACGTTGCAATCTCTGGCGGGACATGACTGCGTGTCCAATCGTGACGCAGAATGTGCGCAATTACCACACCGAGGCGCGCCATGTTCTCCTTCAATGTTTCCAGCCGCTCGATGTCGCGATCGCAAGCCACAATCATTCCAAGGTTTTGCATGAGTTGCGCGATGTAGCCGGTCTTTCCACCGGGCGCGGCGCACGCATCGAGGACCTTCTCTCTGGGCTTTGGATCCAAAACCTGGCACGCGAGCAGGGTACTCGGATCTTGAATGTAGCAGTGCCCCCGCGTCAGAGCGTTTGTTGGCAGTGAATCAAATTCCACAAATTCAAAATCACGCGTCAACGGCCGCGCGCCTGAATAGAGCCGGAGAAACTCGTCACGGTCGATCCCAAGCCGGTTAATTCGGCCGTAGACTGGCGCAGGAAGGTTGTTCCATTTGCACAATGCTTGTGCGTGTTCTACGCCGAAGTGTTGCTGCCAGCGTTCAACAAGAAATTGCGGGTGCGACATACGAACAAACAGGGGCTGCGCATTCGCGGATGAGCGCAGCTCGCTCCGTCGCCGCGTTGCAGCACGCAACATGGCATTGATGATTGGTCGCTGTCTTTTCGAGCCAAGCTCCACCGTCTCGTGGACTGCTGCATGTTCAGGCGTTTTGAGAAAGAAGAGTTGATATAAGCCGAGCCGCAGAATATCGCGAAGATCACCGTCAACTCGCGAAACGCGCAGGCAAGCGATCCAAAAATCCAGCAACGTTAAATTGCGGAGCACGCCGTAGAACAGTTCCAAGGCAAACGCGCGATCGGAAGGAGTAAGCCCCGCTTTCGCGAAAAGCTCAGATATGATGGAGTCGGCGAAGCGTTTTTCTTTTCGCCACAACCGCAAGGCCGCCAGCGCGATTTGGCGAGCAGAGAGCTGCGCCATATTTTCTGCGCCCTACTGCGGCTTCACGTTTGCGCGTCCAATAGAATGATAATGAAATCCTAGTCGCCGCATCGTTTCAGGATCGAGGAGGTTTCGCCCGTCGAAGACGATCGGTGTTCTCATTTTCTCTTTGACGACTGCAAGGTCCACATTGGCAAATTCGTTCCATTCTGTGGCGATGATCAGCGCTTCCGCGTCAGTTATTGCTTCCAGAGCCGATGAGGCAAATTCTGCGTCGGCAATCGCTTTTATCGCGCGCGCTTTTTGCATTCCCTTCGGGTCGTAGGCAACCACATGCGCTCCCTCCCGCAACAGGTTCGCCACCAATTCTATTGCCACAGACGAACGGACGTCGTCTGTGTCTGGCTTGAATGCGAGGCCCCAAACTGCAATCCGCTTCTCGCGCAATACCCATAGGGTCTCCCGGATTACCTTCAGAAAAAGCTCCTTTTGAGCAGTGTTTATGCGTTGTACTTCCTTCAGCAGATCGAACGGAGTGCCAAGCCGCTCGCTGATGGTAATGAATGCGGCAATATCTTTGGGAAAACAGGAACCGCCGTAGCCGATCCCAGCGTTGAGGAAATCACGGCCAATGCGATGATCCATGCCAATTCCGTCGGCGACTTTTTCGACGTCGGCGCCGCTCGCCTCACAAATGGCCGAGACCGCGTTAATATACGAAATCTTCAGCGCCAGGAATGAGTTCGCGCAATGCTTGATGAGCTCGGCGCTGTTAATATCAGTCACCAGGATAGGCGCCATAAATGGCTCATAAACCTTCTTCATCAGATCGATGGCATGTTCGCTTTGCGCTCCGATAACAATGCGATCGGGATGCATCAGATCCGCTACTGCACAGCCTTCACGCAAAAATTCAGGGTTGCTGACCACATCGAAGTTCGCGCCGTGGCGGTTGTATCTTTTGATTGATTCGGCCACTTTCTCGCCCGTTTTCACAGGTACTGTGCTCTTGTCAACAATCACGCGATAATCAGTCAAGACTCCGGCGATTTCTCGCGCAACCTTCTCCAGAAAACTGAGATCGACATCGCCATCCGGCTGCTGGGGAGTAGGAACAGCGATGAAGACGATTTGTGAATTGTTTACTCCCTCTTCGATGCTGCCCGTGAAGCGCAGCCGACGCGCCGAGACGTTGCGATGAATAATCTCTTCTAGGCCTGGCTCATAAATTGGCACCTCGCCGGCTTGCAGTTGTTTGATCTTTTGCACGTCGTTATCGACGCAAATGACATTGTGCCCGATATCGGCGAAACAGGCGCCCGTCACCAAGCCAACATAACCGGAACCGATGATTGAAAGATCCATAATCGAAGAACGGTGCGAGCGAATCAACGGCAGCACAAGTGGCTGCAGGCCAGGGGCGTCAGCGTTGTCCGTGCACTTTGGGTCATTCGCCCTGAGACGTAGGGTCGAAGTTTAAGTCGAAACCAAATTTCGGGAATGCTTTGAGCGTTATGGTGAACAGGACGCCGTATTCATTCACTCCGGAGTTGTCGCGTATCACTCCCCCGAACGAAGCCACCCATGAGGACAGATCGCGGTAAATAGAATAGCGCTGCTCCTCAAGGATTCTGGTCGTAGCTTCATATTGTTCCTGAACTCCAACGCCCCAGTTATCATTGAGTCGATAATATCCACCGACAACAA
>JBGPNR010000144.1:0-5594 GCA_041487635.1 Candidatus Udaeobacter sp.
GGAAGCGTCTGCCGAAGCATTTCGCGCAATTTGCGATTTCCATGCCAACGGCGGTACCACGTCGCTCCTGCTTACCACGGCCACCGCACCGCTGGAGCAGATTGTCGATGTCTTGAAGGCCGTGCGTGATTTTACTCAGCGGCGCGCCCGGCGGTCGCGCCCTACCGGGGCGATTGCAGGCGTTCATGTGGAAGGCCCCTTCATCTCAAAAGCAAAATGCGGCGCGCAACGTGAGGAATTCATTCAGAAACCGTCACCGGCCCATGTGCAGCAGTTGCTCGCCCACGCAGATGTGATCAAGCGCGTTACTATCGCGCCCGAATTGCCGGGCGCGCTCGAGGCGATCGAAAACTTCCACGCGCACGGAATCAGCGTAAGCGGAGGACATAGCGACGCGTTTGACGAAGACGCACGCGCCGCGTTCGAACGCGGCATGCGCAGTGTCACGCACACGTTCAATTGCATGTCGAGCGCGCGCCATCGCGGGGTCTATCGTGTCGGCGGTTTGCTTGAGTTTGCGTTAAGTGAACCGCAGATCAGTTGCGAACTCATCGCGGACGGGCATCACGTTTCGCCGACATTAATGAAAATGTTGTATCGCGCTAAAGGCTGCGGCGGAATCTGTCTTGTAACCGATGCAACCGCCGGCGCCGGACTGCCGGATGGATCACGATTCTCGCTATTTGGCAACGATTGCATCGTGGAAACCGGCGTCTGTTTACTTGCCGACCGCTCCGCACTCGCGGGAAGCGCCTCTCAGATGATCCACCTCGTGCGGACGATGGTGCGCAAAGTCAACGTTCCGTTGAATGAAGCCGTCGCAATGGTGACACAAAATCCCGCACGCGCGCTCGGCTTTGCAACAAAAGGGCGTTTGGCGGTCGGAGCCGATGCAGATTTTGTTGTTCTTTCACCGGAGCTTGACGTTTTGCGCACGTTCACTGCCGGTAAGGAGATATGATTAACACCGGGGCTTCAGCCCGGTGGATCAGACTTCGACTAACACGGTTCACCGCCCGGTTGGTCTTCTGCACCGGGCTAAAGCCACGGTGTCACTGATATTCATACCGCCATTAGAAAGTCGGCGATATCGAGCGCAGCGCGTGGGCGACTTAGCTTTGCGATGTTCGCTGCCCATTCGCGCCACTGTTTTGCATCGTCGGCGAACGCGCGTTGACATTGCGTGACAACTTCCGCTGGTGAAAGCGCCATCACGCCTGAGTTGGTTTCGATAATCAGCCGGGCATTACCTTCCTCCTGACCGGCGACGACGTGGTCGATGATCATTGGACAGCCGGCGGCGATCGTTTCCTGCACCGTCGCCCCGCCGGCTTTCCCGATCAGCAAATGGCTCTCGTGCAGCATGCGGGGAAGTTCATCAGTCCAGCCAACGATCTTTGTGTTGCTACTGCCCGCAGCCCCTTCGATAGCCGGCCTGAGGTTATCGGCGCGGCCAATCGTCACCGTCAGATCGACGCCAAGCTCCGCCAGTCGCCGCACGAGATCCGGCGCGCCGTGGGTGGCGGCATGGATCATGTACAAAACACGGCGCTCGGAGTCATTGGAAGGCAACACTCGATTTGAACCTCTGAAGTCGGCAAACTTGGGGCTTACCGGAAATCCAAACACCTTGATTTTTTGCGGCGCAACTCCGACTGCTCGCAAAACGGAGGCGCTTTGTTCGTTTGCAACGAGGAAATAATCGGCGGTGCACCGATACCAGGCGGCGTTGATGGTAATTGAATCCGTGACAACAACCACACTTTTGCAGGGCCGAATACGGCCGGGGTTTTCTCCTGCAATTTGTCGGAGCACATTCGGATACGCTGGGAAAGTGCAAATCACGATGTCCGGCTGAAAGCGGTCGAGCAACGCGATGAAATGATCCTTTAGCCGGGAGAATGGCGCGAATTCCTGATCGAAATTCTTTTTGCGATCGAGCCATCGGTAAACAACTCCCCACGCGCGCGGCGCGAAATTGACCAGCGCGAGATAGCTTTTTCGCACGAGCTCGTTGACTGGCCCATAGGCTTCGGCAAATAAATCGTGCAATTCCACCTCGGTACCTTCCGGCGCCATACGGGCGAGCCCATCGCGAACTCCTCGCGCGGCGCTATTGTGACCCTCTCCGAAGCTGGCTGTGAGGATCAGGATTCTTTTTTTCACAATTTCTCAGGACGTGCGTTCTCCTACTCTTGCTCTTACTCGTATTCTTATTCATGCCTGTGTTCCAGAGTCGCTCTCATGAGCAAGAGCAGGAAGTAAGAGTAAGAATACGAATAGGAGCAGGAATTAGAAGGAACGCGCGGAGTTTTTCAACAGTCCATCCGATCAGGCATCGAAGGCGGCCCAAACCGCGCGGAAGTTACTCGCGAAAGCATTCGGACTTTAATGGATATTTACGCGGGGCAAAGTAAACTCTGCCGGAGATGAAATATCTCGGATTTATCTGGCGCGTTTTGCGCCGGCTGGTTTGGGAAACGGCGATGGATAATACAACCGGGCTGGCTGCGCAGATGGCATATGTGCTGCTTTTTGCGCTGGCTCCCGGATCGCTGTTTCTTTGGCATCTGCTGGGTCTTTTCGGCACCGATCCGACCAAGTTGCATCGGATGTTCGTTCTCTTGAAGAGCTTCATGCCACCGGATCCCAAAGTTCAGGACATTCTGGATTCTGCGATGGCCAACGTGGTCGTGACGGGCTCGAGCGGTCTGCTTGCCAACGCAGGAATCATTCTCGGCATCTATTTCGGGACGGTCTTTATCGCGACAATCTCAAGGGCCCTTAGCCATACGTACGGGATGCGGGAAGACCCGTATTGGTGGTCGAAATATATCATCTCATTTTTCATGCTCTTCTGGTTTGGGATCGTCATCGTGTTTTGCTTCAACGCGATTGTTTTTGGTGAAAAGCTCGCTGGTATTGCAGAAGTGAATTTTCAACTCGCGTTCCCGCTGCAGGCATGGATTGCAGCGTTGAGTCTACCTTTCACCGCACTTGTTCTAATCATCTTCGCACTCGCGCTGTATCTTCTGACACCGGAGAATTATCTAACCATCCGTCAGGCGTTACCGGGTGCGATTTTCTTCTCGATCGGCTGGATAATCGCGACAAAACTTTTTCAGTTCTATGTGGGAAGATATGATCGCTATAACCCTACGTATCTTGCGCTGGCGTCTATCGTCGTACTGCTTACCTGGATGTATCTGACCTGCCTGCTGCTGTTGCTGGGAGGTAAATTGAACGCCATTCTTCGTCGGGAAGCCGAAAGAATGCGCAGGGCTGCCCCTCTCACACCCGAGCCTTCCGCGGCGGCGGCGTGAAATCGAAGTTAAAAAGTTACGAAGTCAAAAAGGAAGAGCTCATCGCCTTTGTAACTTTTTTAACAAATCACTACTGTAGGCGTTGATCGCGCGGCGCGCTCTGTTACGCTCCGTCGCAGTGGTGCGCTTTCGCATTTGCCTCGCAACTGCGCTCGCCGTCGGCGCAATCATCACAGGTCTCCTTCGCGCGCAAGTCAGTGAAGAACAAGAAAACCGGCGCGATAGATCCGACACAAGCGAGTCACCCGCCGCATCCTCTCCAAAACCAAAAAAAACTCCGAGCCCCGCTGCAAAACGGGCGACCGGCAAGTCGGCAAAGAAAGAGAAAAAATCTGACGAAACAGAAGAGACAACGCCATCGGCTACGCCGCGGGAGACGCCCGAGCCCACCACTTCACCCAAATCAAAGCGGCGGCACACACCGACACCGACACCGAAACCGAAAGCGGCGAAGAAGAAATCGCATGAGAAAGAAACCGCAAAAAAAACCAAGAAAACTGGCAAATCCGAATCGGCAAGAAAAGAAGAAGAAACACCGAAGCCGGGAAAAACGCCTCCGCATCCCGCGGAAGCAGAGCGCGCCGCAGCATTAGAAGCCTCACCCCCACCGCTACGCGCAGTTGCGGCTGCAACCCCAACTTCGGCGCCTCAATCAAAATCTCCCCGTGCTGTTTCAGCCAGCGACCGAGCCCAGGTTGTGATCGAAAAGTCGGGGGTGGAGGAAGATCAGGGCTACGAGCCTCCACCATCGCCACCGCCTCGCAGGTTCGGTTTCTGGCCCTGGTCTCGTAGTTCGACCAACTATCGTTATCTTACGAGATCAGTTATCGAAGCGATCCGGCGTGCGCCGGTGAAACGGCGTCGCTGGCAATTCATTGTCGTGCATAACAGCGGCACGCGACAGGGCAACGCGCGCGTCTTCGATTATTATCATCGGCATGTCCGGCGCATGCAGAATGGCCTTGCTTATCACTTCGTCATTGGTAACGGAACATCGACTGGTAATGGTCAGATCGAAGTGGGTGATCGTTGGCGGCGCCAGATCAACGGCGGCCACGTGCACAGCGACTATCTGAACAACATTTCGCTCGGCATTTGTCTGGTGGGCGATTTCAATCGCGACCAGCCAACGCGCGCGCAACTTGAATCGTGTGAAGAACTCGTCCGCTATCTGCGGGAACGCTGCGGCAAGATCGACAGGGGCGAGATCCCTGTCCGGCCGCATCGTGAAATGAATCCACCACGCTGGGCCACCGATTGCCCTGGAGACGCTTTTCCCTATTCGTGGTTCCGCAGATTCTAACGAGACGACTTGAAATTGGTTAGAAGTGGAACCGAAGCGCGGCTTTGACGAATCGCGCCATCATCAGCTGTCACTTCCGTTCTGCGATAAGCAAATTGGCTTCCTTGTAGTTCCAGCGATAACCGAATCCGAACTCAAGCGGCGGCGGATTGCTTTGCGCGAAGAGCTCCTGCAGTCGAGGCTGGTGATGTTGTTTGAACAGGTCAATCGGGCCGAGGTAAGCACCGAATAGGCGCAGGTGCCATTTGTTTGGGTCCAAGTACGCCACAGGAATTCCGGAATCGTCCTGCACAATTCGGTTGCTATGTTCGAGAATGAAATTGCGAATCGTAGCGAAACCATTCTCAAACATCAGATATGACGATGATTTAAGGAAGCTGGAGCCGACGCCCAATCGCTGGCAAAATTTTAAGAAACCGGGAGTGGCTTTGATGCCGCCATCGGATATATCAGTGGTGAAATAATACAACGTTTGGGAATCGCCCGATGGATTGTCGGTGTACTTGATCCGAACGGCGGGAACGCTGCCGCCTTTCTTCCCCGAGCCGGCTTCTTCAAATGCGCCGCTGCTGTTGAGCGAGCCGAACGCCACATTCGTGATCGATTTGTCTGCGCGCGCGATGAACGCGTAAAGAATCGGCAACACGCCATTGAGGTTCTGCTCATGCAGATCGATCTTCATGTCTTTGGTGATGAAGTACGTCGTGTTCAGCGACGACTTCATTGCGTTCTCCAAATTTCCCAGTGCACCGGAGAGATTCGCGATGCGCAACGGATCCGGCGGGGGTCCGAGACCTTCCTTGCCGCAAAGCACGTAAACTGCGGCTTTGGGGAAAAATTGATCGACGTAAAGGAAGTCGGGCCCGCTGAACATGTAAAACGCGACAGGGACCGGCTGCAGCGATTCTGGAAAATAGGTCTCTTGCCACGCGTGCAGCTTTTGAAGTTGACGCAGATTGAGTTTGGAA
>JBGPNR010000145.1:0-5582 GCA_041487635.1 Candidatus Udaeobacter sp.
AGAGTGTTTCAATATCTGCGATCGTATTCATGTTCGATGGGGCCTAACGAGACGGAGCTCAGCCACCGCTCTGGGAGCGCGGCTGCGCAACTGTTGAGAATACACTAATCAAGATCGACATCGACGCGCAACGCCAAAGAGCGGTTGGCTGCAGCGATTTGTTAGAAGGGGCAAACCGATTTGACTCTTGCCGCCCCGCGATATCTTCTCCGCTTAAATCATCACATCTTAAAATATCCCGCACATTATGATCCAATCCTCACGTCTTCCTTGGCTTCTCCTTTCCGGTTTGTTCGCACTTCCCTTCGTCGCGGGACCGCTCCTGCCCGGCAGCCTGCGGGCGGCGGAGGAGAAAAAAATAGAGTTCCCCGCGGCCAGCCAGCACGCGGTGGTAAAACAGCGTGTCGGGTTGACCGATGTCGAGGTGGATTATTCGCGCCCGAACAAGAACAACCGCGAGATCTTCGGCGGCCTGGTGCCTTACGGGAAGCTCTGGCGCACGGGCGCCAACGCGGTCACCAAAATTAAGTTTAGCAAAGCGGTAACGCTCGGCGGCAAGGAGATCCCGGCTGGTGAGTACGCACTCTTCACGATTCCGACAGCGAACGAGTGGACCATCATCGTTTCGAAGGACGCGAAGGTGCAGAGCACGGCCGATTATAAGCAGGAGAACGATGCTGTGCGTCTCACGGCGAAGCCGGAACCCATTCCGGTCACGATCGAGACGTTCACCATCGAGCTAGCTGATGTGAAAGGCGCTTCCGCAACGCTTGATTTCCTTTGGGATAAAACGCGCGTCCCGGTGAAGTTGACCACGGACGATGTCGAGCAGGTAAGCAAGCAACTCGATGCGGCCGCTAGCGCAACGACTCCGCTCGACCCGCGCACCGCCTATCAGGCCGCGGCCTTTTACTACGACAACAACAAGGATATGAAGCAGGCGGCAAAGTGGATCGACCAGGCGCTGGAGAAGAACCCAGACGCCTACTTTATGCACTACAAGAAGGCGCAGATTCAGGCGAAGCTTGGGAACAAGAAAGAAGCCACCGCCTCGGCGCAAAAGACGATCGACATCCTGAAGAGAGACAAAGCGCCGGACGAGTCCGCGATCAACAATGCGCAGCAGATCATTGACAGCTCGAAGTGAAGGATCAGCTCCGGCGTTGCCGGTCCCACTTGGCGTCGTCCATCTTCCGGGGCTCTGGCAGAAAGTCTGAAACCGCAAGTTAGATAGTATCTCCACTCTCAGAGATGGAACTCAGTGCGGCTCTTGCTTGGTCATCTGCGAATCCACTAGGCGACGGACGATTCGCCAGCCCTCGGACTTGCCCGACCCCGCGAGCGGGTGTTGCCTGCCACCGCGTTTAATAGTCTCAGAGAAACTTATGAAAAACCTTCTTCCGCTAGTGTTTGCTGTCGTGCTCGGTGTTGCCTGTTTTCTTCCGGCGCCAGCTTCGGCTTATTATTACCGAGGACGCTATTACCCATATCACTACCGAGGCCATTACTACCCCTATTACACCTATGGGCATTAGTACCGATATTACTATCGGGGGCACTACTATCGGCACCGGGCCTGGGCTGTCGGCGTCAATGGGCGTCCAAGACATTATCGCTATTGGTAAACGATTGTTGCGCGGCACCGCGCTTACCACTGTTTGAAATCGCCCGGGTGCTCGGGCGTTTGGATTACGTTTCCCGCATCATCGTAAACGCGAATCACAGCATCGCGCGAGCGGCAGAAAAACTTTGCGTAGCAGACGGCGTTGCTGGCTGCGTTTGGCTCGCCATACCACAGCCGGCCGAATGGCAGCGCGTCGCTGATTAGATCGAAGCCGCGATGATCTTTGCGCGGGCGGACTTCGTAAAATTGCGGTGCGTGTCATGAAAGTGTCATAAAAAGCCTTAATCGCCCGTTCGTTTTAAGGCCATTTCACCTATGAAAAAATTACTATGGCAGCGCGTACGGGAGTCGAACCCGTGCACCAGCCTTGAGAGGGCTGTGTCCTAACCACTAGACGAACGCGCCGCAAAAGAGGTGCTCTGTAGGAATACTGCATCAAGGGTGGGCTGACAAGGCGCCGCCAATACTACCCTTTGAGTTTATTCTTCTTGTGTTTGTGTTCCTGCTTCTTCTTTTTTACAGGTTTAATCGGTGGTGTTGGGCTACCTTCCGGTGTAGGTCGTACCCGTGGCTGAGTTAACAAACCCTCGTGAACAGTCTTCAGTGCTTGCAACGCCAATTTGATTTCCGGAGTCGTAGCCAGGGCTGACATCCGCTGATAATAGATGTCGTAGTACTCGCGGAGCCGGTTCCGTTTTTCGAGATCGGTTCGAGCAGACTGAGCATATGTCTTGGCTGCCTGCACCGCTGGGTCGTTTACTGTCCGGTTTCTCAGTTGTCGCCATTCGACACGCAACTTGGCTCCTTCAGCGTCCGCGCCTAATGATGGTGGCTTAAAACTCTGATCAAGCTGCTTTAACTCTGGCAACTCGGGACCGTTGGGTGGCAGCGCAGGCGTCGGTTCTGGCTGCTCTTGCCCTTGATAAAGATCTACTGAAGGCGGCGCGGCCTCTTGTCCACGGATGACCAGTGCGGCACCGACCAGCATCATCGAAAGTATCGATGCGTATCTCTTCATTCCCAGTTTTCATCCCAATGTAACCGAATTTCGGGATGCGTGAAGACGCTATCCATGATAAAGAATCACTCCTGAGTTCGGGGCGTAGCTTAGCTTGGTAGAGCGCGTGGTTTGGGACCACGAGGTCGGAGGTTCAAATCCTCTCGCCCCGATATTACCTCGCATCAAACGCTGAGATCGAGATTCGGCGCGAGTAGCTTTTCGACCACAGCAACCGATTCGCCATGTCGGGTCGCGTAATCCACCAGTTGGTCACGGCCGATCTGGCCAACTCCGAAATACTTTGCGTCGGGATGCGAAAAATAAAGGCCGCTCACGCTTGCACCGGGATGCATCGCAAAGGATTCGGTCAGCTTCATGCCGGCGTTCTTCTGCGCCTCGAGCAAATCGAACAATGTTCGTTTCTCAGCGTGATCGGGACAGGCAGGATAACCGGCAGCCGGCCGGATGCCGCGATATTTTTCGCGGATAAGATCGGCATGGGACAATTGTTCGTCGCGCCCGAATCCCCAAGCGATCCGCGTTTGCTTGTGCAGATATTCGGCAAACGCTTCGGCCAATCGATCTGCCAGCGCTTTGGTCATGATCGCGCTGTAATCATCGTGCTGACGCTTAAATTCTTCTGAAAGTTCATCGGCGCCATGAATCGAGACGGCAAAGCCGCCGAGATAATCTTTCGACTGCGGATTGTTCGTCGCAGCAGGTAAACTTTTTTCGGACCGCGGAGAGATGAAATCCGCCAGGCAATGATTCGTCTGGCCCGCGGGTTTTTGCATTTGCTGACGCAAAAAATAAAATGTAGCGATTTTTTCGGAGCGCTCTTCATCGGCATAAAGCTCAACATCATCTCCACTGGAATTTGCCGGCCAAAAAGCATGAACGCCGCGCGCGACCAACAGGTTCTTCGCGACGATATGATGAAGAAGTGCCTGCGTATCGTCGAACAGTTCGCGTGCTTGTTTGCCAATCTTGGGATCGTCGAAAATCGCCGGATAACGGCCGCGCAACTCCCACGCATGAAAGAACGGCGACCAATCGATATATTCGATGAGATCGCTAAGCTCGATTGCGATTTTCTGGGGAGCACAGGCTGCTAGCCTGTCCCTCTCTGCAGCTTGCCGAGATGCTCTCTGCACTTTAGTCGCGCCCGGTGTTTTCGAACCGTCCTCAGAAGTTGCCGGCAGGCTGCCGGCAACTGCAGGCTGGCAGCCTGCGCTCCCCGGACTAGTCGCGTACACGCGCACACCGAGGAATTCTGGTTCTGGCGGGACATAGCGGCTCCAATCGATCGGATTCCCATTCGCGCGCGCTTGATCGAGCGTCAGCAATTTTTTTTCCCGCGTCTTTGCCGCATGCTCCTGACGCAACCGTTCGTAGTCTTCGCGGGTTTTTTTATCAAATGCGGATTTGAGTTCCTCGTTAAGCAGAGAATTTACCACGCCCACCGCGCGCGATGCGTCGAGCACGTGCACTGTGCTGGAGTGATAATGCGGCGCGATTTTCACGGCGGTGTGCGCCCGGCTGGTAGTCGCTCCGCCAATCAAAAGCGGCAAACGAAATCCTTCGCGCTCCATCTCCTGCGCCACATGCACCATCTCATCCAGTGATGGCGTGATTAGACCGCTGAGGCCGATAACGTCGGCTTCTCCCTCGCGCGCTGTTTCCAAAATCTTCGCGGCAGGAACCATTACGCCAAGGTCGACCACGTCGTAGTTGTTACATTGCAGCACGACCCCGACGATGTTTTTGCCGATGTCGTGTACGTCGCCTTTCACGGTCGCCATGACGATGCGTCCCTGTGGCTTTGCACCCGCAGATTTCTCCGCTTCCATAAACGGCATTAGATACGCAACGGCTTTTTTCATCACGCGCGCGCTCTTCACAACTTGTGGCAGAAACATTTTGCCTGCGCCAAATAAGTCCCCAACGACGCTCATGCCGGCCATGAGCGGACCCTCAATGACGTCGAGCGGCCGCTTGCATTTTTGGCGCGCTTCCTCCGTGTCGGTGTCGATGTAGTCGACGATGCCTTTGATCAACGCGTGTTTCAGACGCTCTTCGACAGGCTCTTTGCGCCACGCATCAGCAACGACCGGTATTTTGTCTTTTGCTTTTACATTTTCCGCGAAATTGATCAGGCGTTCAGTTGCATCGTCTCGCCGATTTAACAGCACATCCTCGACGCGCTCGCGCAGGTCGGGTTCGATTTCTTCGTAAACCGCAAGCTGCCCCGCATTCACGATCCCCATGTCCAGACCGGCGCGGATAGCGTGAAAAAGGAACGCCGAATGCATTGCTTCTCGGACCGTGTTGTTCCCGCGAAATGAAAATGAAATGTTGCTCACGCCGCCACTGACACGCGCGCCTGTCAGATTTTTTTTGATCCAGCGCGTCGCTTCAATGAAATCCAACCCGTAATTGCGATGTTCTTCCAGGCCCGTGGCAATCGTCAGGATGTTTGGATCGAAAATAATATCGCTCGCCGGGAAGCCCGCGTGCTTGGTCAATAGTTCATAAGCCCGCGAACAGATGTCGATTTTGCGCTGGAAATTATCGGCTTGGCCTTGCTCATCGAACGCCATCACGATCGTGGCCGCGCCATACTGCCTGATCAACCGCGCTTGCCGAAGGAACTCTTCTTCGCCGTTTTTGAGACTGATGGAATTTACGACCGCTTTTCCCTGCACGCATTTCAGTCCCGCTTCGATCACGCTCCACTTTGAGCTGTCGATCACGATGGGAATGCGCGCGATCTCCGGTTCGCTGCCGACTAAGTTCAGGAAGCGGGTCATGGACGCTTCCGAATCGATCATCCCTTCGTCCATGTTCACGTCGAGCAGGTTGGCGCCGCCCTGCACCTGCTGACGCGCGACAACCAGCGCGCCATCGAAATCGCCGGCCAGGATCAGCTTCGAAAACTTTGGCGAACCCGTGATGTTA
>JBGPNR010000146.1:0-5511 GCA_041487635.1 Candidatus Udaeobacter sp.
GATCTGGTCGCCGAGTAATGCCGTCGCCATCGCGCTGCATTCGATATGCCACCCTGGACGACCCGGGCCCCATGGCGAATCCCATTTCACATCGCCATCTTCTTCGTCCCAGGCTTTCCAAAGCGCGAAGTCGCCGATGTGTTCCTTATCGTATTCGTCGTGCTTCACACGCCCCGTCGATTGCAACTGGGTGAGATCGAAGTGTGCGAGCTTTCCGTAATCTGGAAATTTGTTGATGCGAAAATAAACTGACTGGTCGTCCGCTTGATAAGCGAGTCGTTTCGAAATGAGTGCGCCGATCATCGCGATCATCCTGTCGATGTAACGCTGGTCGGTCGCGCACGGAAATTCGTCGGCACGTTTGATCCGCAATGTTTTGGCGTCTTCGAAGAACGCCTGTTTGAATTGCTCGGTGAATTTTACGAGCGGGACGCCGGCCTCGCGCGCGCCGCGAATCGTTTTGTCGTCCACATCGGTGATGTTCATCACCCGATGCACCTTGTAACCGCGCAGCTCAAGATGCCGCTGAAGCAAATCTTCAAAGATATAGGCGCGAAAATTTCCAATGTGCGCACGGCTGTAAACAGTCGGCCCACAAGTGTAGATCTTGATGGAACGCGCAGCCGGATCGAGCGGCTCGAATTCTTCGAGTTTGCGCGAGTAAGTGTTAAAAAACCGCATCTGTCATGTCGAGCGAAGTCGAGACATCCCTCGATTAACGGCAAGAGATTCCTCGACTCCGCTGAGCTCCGCTCGGAATGACAAGGGATTCATTCTATTTCCACCGTTGCAATCGCGATTGCGGCGATGCCTTCGCCGCGTCCGATCGCGCCGAGTTTTTCGTTGGTCGTTGCCTTTACACTCACATTCGAATCGGGAGTGCCAATCGCGTCGGCAATTGTTTTTCGCATCGCCGCAATGTGCGGCGCAAGCTTCGGTTCTTCAGCCAGAACCGTTGCGTCGATATTCACGAGCCGCGCGTTTTTTTCGGCGAGCACTTTGATTACGCGCCTTAAAATCTCGATGCTGCTGATGCCGCGAATTGACTCGTCGGTATTTGGAAAATGTTGACCGATGTCGCCTTCACCGACAGCTCCCAGCAAGGCATCGGCGATAGCATGCAACAGAACATCGGCGTCGGAATGTCCTTCCAGCCCGTGCGAATGCGCAATCTCGAGGCCGCCCAAAATCAGTTTACGTCCCTCGGCGAACCGATGTACATCATAGCCGATTCCACATCGAATCATGAGGAAAATGACGAATGACGACTGCCGAATGACGAAGGAAATCCGAATGACCAATGCCGAAGTCCGCTGAGGACAGCGGACACTACAGCGCGCAAAAATTCGGTTACCCTTTTTTCCGGGGGTTCGTGCTTTGTCATAAATTCGTCATTCGTCATTCGAGCTTCGTCATTCATCATAGTTTCAAATCAATAACGCCATTGGACGCCACGATGCTGTATTTATCGTTCATGTGTTCGAGCGGGCGAAGATCGACAGTTCCGCCGGCGTTTTCAACCAGAAGCCAGCCAGCCGCGATATCCCACAAGCTGATCCCAGTTTCAATGTACGCATCGAATCGTCCGCACGCGACGTAAGCCATGTCGAGCGCTGCGCTGCCAAGCACGCGGCACTTGCGCACGCGATGAATCATCGACTGGAGCAGTGGAAAATTCGCGTCGATCGTCTCTCCGGTCTTGGCGAGGCCGATTGAGACAACGGATTCAGCCAAGTCCGCGCGATCACTTACATGAAAAGGACAGCCATTTAGTTTCGGGGCCTCGCCTTTTTGCCCAGCCCACATCTCTTCGCGAATTGGATCGTAAATGACGCCGACCATGATCTCGCTGCGCAGACGCAGCGCAATCGAGACGCAAAAATGCGGGATGCCGTAGAAATAATTGACGGTGCCATCAAGTGGATCAACCACCCACTGATGCTCGCTTGATTGATCGCCGCCGATTCCTTCTTCGCCATAAATGGCGTGGCCTGGAAATTCTTTGAGAAGCAAGTTCGCAATTAATTCCTGCGCCTGAACATCGATCTCCAGTTTCAGATCGTGCGCTGCGGCGGCGTTGATCCGCTGCTGTCGCCGGAAATTTTCCCGAAGCAACTTTCCCGCCTGGCGTGCGGCCTGTTCGGCCGAATCGAGATAATGCTTCACGATTGGACTACGTCGCACAAAAGCGGGCAAAGTGCACAACGGAAAACAAGATGGACATGCAGGATTGAGAGGGTCATTTGCATTCTCTCGTTAGCACCTGGCTTCAGCCGGGTGTAACCGATGCTGATCGTGCTTGATATCTCCTGTGTAAATGCACGTGGCTGAAGCCAGGTGTTAACGAGAGAACAAACAAAAAAACCGGGAGGAAAAATAAATTCTCCTCCCGGGTTGAAGTTAGGGGTTGTGGACCCGAAGAAATTCGGGGCCGTTAACGAAGCTTCGGGCTTAGTGCCTTTTTTTCTTCGCTGCTTTTTTCTTTGCTGCCTTTTTTTTCTTTGCCATCGACTAATTCCCCCCTTTCAATCCGCAACGTGCGGAACCTGGTGAAGAGTTGGGAATAATTTTCACTTCACTTAATTGCGTTCAGTAATCATCACATCTTTTTTGTCAAACATTTTTGTTGCAAAATTTAGAAAAATTTTTACGAGCTCGCGCGCGATAATTGTTTTTTGCGCGCGCGAAATTTTCTGTCGCTCGCCGTTTTCGAAGAGAATCGTCACTTCATTTACGCCGCTTTCCATTCCCGATTTTGCGCTGCTCACGTCGTTTGCAATGATGATGTCACAATTTTTCTCGCGCAGTTTCCTCGCGGCGTTTTCTTCTACGTCATTTGTTTCTGCGGCGAACCCGACAACAAGAAATTGGCGATCGTGCCAATGGCCTAATGAATCAAGAATGTCGCGCGTGGGAATTAATTCGAGCGAAACATTTTCGCTGCGCTTTTTGATTTTTGCCGGTGACACGCTTGCCGGCTTGTAATCGGCGACGGCGGCGCAGAGCACGCATATGTCGCAATTGCGCGCATCCCGGTGCACCGCATCGAACATTTCGTCACTTGTATAAACGGAAACCAATTTCGCCGCGCGCGGCGGCTGGAGGGTGACCGGGCCGGAAATCAAAATGACCTCGTGCCCGCTATCGAGCGCCGCTTGTGCGATAGCATAGCCCATCTTTCCCGACGAACGATTTGAGATGTAACGAACCGGATCGATCGGCTCGCGCGTGGGCCCGGCCGTGATGAGAAATCTCACGCGATCAAATTATCCTGCCGCGCAAGCAGGAACTCCGCTCGGAAGGCGATGTCATTCACTTTCCATAGCCGGCCAACTCCTTCGTAACCGCATGCCAGCATTCCTTCTTCTGGACCGATAAATTCAATGCCGCGCGTTTGCAATTTTTCCACGTTCTCCACTGTCGCTGGATGCTGCCACATTTTTCCATTCATGGCTGGCGCGAGCAGAATCGGCGCGCGTGTAGCGAGCGCGATGGCCGCCAGCGGGTGACTGGCCAGACCATGCGCGAGTTCGGCGATGATGTGCGCGGTGGCGGGCGCGATCAGGAGCAGGTTCGCGCGATCGGCGAGGTCGATGTGACCCGGTCGCCAGCTTTCCTTCTCGTCATAGAAGCTCGTCGTCACCGGATTTTTGGAAAGCGTTTGCAGCGTCAGTGGCGAAATGAATTCGATCGCATCCTGTGTCATGACGACAAACACTTCGTGACCCTGTTTCACCAGTAGACTAGCCAGTTCGGCAGATTTATGGGCGGCGATCGATCCCGTGACACCAAGCACGATGGATTTTTTTCCAGCCGCAATGCGTACAACTTTTCGCGCGCTGGTCTTTTCAAGTCTGCGCTTCGAATTTCTTTCCATCTAAGATCGTCAAGTTACTTGCGAAATAATTTCGCGTCACTTCGGCCTCAATCGTAGGCTTAGAAAACTTTCTGCAGCCATGATGTGGCGGAATTTTTTCAGGTCTTCTTGAACTGAACCGCTGATAACAGTGTAGCGGTAATCGCGCCATAATTCCATTTCTCGTACGGCGGTGGCGAGACGCGAATCGATCTGCTGTGCAGTTTCGGTGCCGCGCTTCGTCAAACGTCGCCGCAATTCGTCGAGATCGGGCGGCATAATAAAAACGTCAGTGAGGGCCTGGCGAATGATTGGATCGTCGCAATTGCGGATTGTGGCGGCGCCCTGAGTGTCAATGTCGATCAAGACATCGATTCCGTTCTTCAAATTCGTCAGCACCGGCTCACGCAATGTCCCGTAAAAATCTCCGTGTACCTGCGCGTGTTCCAGAAAATCGCCGGCTTCGAGTCTCGCGCGAAAATCCGCAGTCGAAAGAAATTGATAATGTTCGCCGTCAATTTCACCGCTGCGCGGCGGTCGCGTAGTGCAGGAGACCGAATAGAAAAGATTGGCGGTTTGTCTGAGCGCTTCAACCAGCGTGGTCTTGCCTGCGCCCGATGGCGCGGAGATGACGAAGAGAATTCCGTGGCGGCTAAACTGGTTACTCAAGGTTTTGAACTTGCTCCCGGATCTTTTCGAGTTCGGCTTTGCAGGCGATGACGCGTTGTGAGATGGCGGCATCATTCGCTTTTGCACCCAGCGTGTTGAGCTCGCGGAAAATTTCCTGCGTAATGAATTCCAATGTGCGCCCGACCGGCTCTTTGCTACGCAAGTGATGAGCGAATTGGGCAAGATGACTCTCGAGCCGCGTCAACTCCTCCGACACATCAGCACGATCTGCAAAGAAAGAAATTTCTTTGAGCACACGTTCGTCTTCGCTGGCGATCGGTAGCCCGGCTTTTTGGATTCGGTCGAGAAGCGCGGCGCGATATCTTTTGACTACGTCGGGGTGTAGTGCGCGAACCTCCTTCAGTTTTTTCCGGATTGCTTTGAGACGATGAATCAAATCCTTGGCCAGATGTTTGCCTTCGCGCTCCCGCATTTTGATTAAATCTGCGAGGGCGGCGCGCAGCGCGCGTTCGATGGCCGGCCAGACCTCTTCCGCGGTCAGGGCTTCTTCCGGGAAGCGCATGACTCCGGGCGCCTGCAGAATTGTGCTGATCGTGATCTCGCCCGGCGCGTTCAGTTCCTTTTGCAGCATCCGCATTGCTTCATGGTAGGAGCGTGCGAGTTCCGTGTTGAGCGCCAGGTTGCGCGCGCCATCCGCGCCGCTGTGAAGCGTGATGGTGGCATTGGTCCGGCCGCGCGAAATATTTTCGTTGATTGTCTGTCGAATGCGCGGCTCGAGTTCGGTCAGATCGCGCGGCAGATTGATCACGATATCGCTTTGCTTTCGGTTCACTGAATTGAGCTCAACGCTGAACCTCGTTCCAGCGTGATCGGTCTCGGCGCGACCGTATCCAGTCATGCTCCGCATATCTCAATGAAAACGTTATCGCAGAGAAACGTTCAACGTTCAACGCCAACCCTCAACTCCGAATGGTTTCGCGAGCAGGCGTTCAACTCAGAGTAGGGCAGCAAGCGCGCGGCGATGC
>JBGPNR010000147.1:0-5503 GCA_041487635.1 Candidatus Udaeobacter sp.
CGCGCTGCACGGCAACTGCGATTACGATCGGGCACGAGCATGAAGCGTTTCCTCGCAGTCTTGCTACTGGTAGCGTCAATCTCAGTCGCAGCCACGGACGCTGCACCAAGCTTTGACGACAAGGCGGCCGAGCGGTTCGCGAAATTGGCGCTCGCATGCGTCGCAAAAGAATACCCAAATAAAATCAGTCATGTGCTGAACAGCGACACAGACGTGGCGCCGCCGAGCAAGCTCACGCCCGCGTTTTACGGTTGCTACGACTGGCATTCGTCAGTCCACGGGCATTGGCTGCTTGTGAGACTTCTGCGCACGTTTCCAAATGGATCGTTTGCCGCAGCAGCGCGCGATGCGCTTCGAAAAAGTCTGATTGCTGAAAATATGAAGCAGGAAGCTGCATACATTCGCGGGGAAGGTCGCGCGAGTTTTGAACGCCCGTACGGACTCGCCTGGCTACTGCAATTATGCGCCGAGCTGCGCGAGTGGGATGATGATCAGGCGCTTGAGATGGCGGCCAACCTGCGTCCACTCGAAGATGCCGCGGTGGAGCGATTGAAAAACTGGCTGCCGAAACTTTCGCACCCGGTGCGAATTGGTGAGCACGACCAAACAGCGTTTGGACTCGGCCTAATACTCGACTACGCGCGCTCGACAAAAAACGATTCTCTCGCGAGGCTGGTCACTGATTCAGCGAAGAAATTCTTCATCTCTGATAAGGATTGTCCGCTCAATTACGAACCTTCCGGTGAAGATTTTCTCTCACCATGCCTCGGCGAAGCCGACGTAATGCGACGCGTTTTGCCACAAGAGGAATTCGCGAAATGGCTCAAGGATTTCCTGCCGCAAATTCCCACGACACCTCCAGGCGGCGAGGCGGCTACAGCGAACTGGTTGCCTGTGACGGTCTCGCCCGATCCGAGCGATCCTAAGCTCGCGCATCTCGATGGACTGAACTTGAGTCGGGCGTGGATGCTGGAGGGAATCGCCTCAGCGCTTCCTGCGGACGATTTGCGCCGGCACGTGCTGACCGCGGCAGCTGATGAGCATCGGCGCGCCGGGCTCGCAGCAGTCACAGGCGCGCACTACGAAGGCGGACATTGGCTCGGGAGCTTTGCCGTGTATCTGACGACACGGCGCGGTATCCAAAAATAAGGAGCCGCAGTTTCTCCTGGCTCGCCTATCTACACATTTTCAAGTCCGCGGAGGGTCCAGAGATCGTCTGCCAGGTTGTCGTTTGAGATGTAGTCGTACGGCATCGTGAAATAACCCTTGATACCCCAGTCTGCGCCCCAAGAGTTGCGGACGAGTACACGCTTGGCTGAGTCGTCGTAACCCACGGCCACCACGGCGTGGCCGCCGAGTTGTTTTTCGCTGGGCTTGGGTAGGTTCAACTTGCCGGTCCTGGCAACTTCATCGGATTCGAATGCCTCATAAACCGAGAAACCGAAAACGAACGGGTATCCTTCGGCGAGGCATTGGCGCATCTGCTGCAAACTGATGATCCGATGATAAGAGGTAACCTGATGATCGGACGCCTCCTTGTAGCACGCAGCTGGCGGCTTGTTTGTGAACTTCGCAATCTTGTAAGGCCATTTCTTTTCACTGCACACGCCAAGCTTGACAAGCGATTTCACGCCGTCGCGGATCATCGCGCCGGCGTCGTCATTGATCGTGCCTTCCATCGCGCGTTCGTTGTAGTAAATGAACAGCCGGCTCAGATTGCTCACGGTGTGACCGGCTTTCTTTTCTAGGAATTCCAGGTTGCCCACCAACGCGTTGGCGGTGCAACTGCCGAGTTGCCCTTGGTTTTCCACCGGTGAACAGCCTGCGCGCAAATCCACCTTTGGCGGCAGTTTTTTCGGCGGAGCGGCGATGGCGCTGAAGAGTTTGTCCCGATAATCGGGCCGGTCGGGCACCCACCCGTACCAGGCATTCACTTTTGGTGTTGGCATACTATTTTCCTTTGGCTGTTGGTTCATGCTGAACCCGAAAACCAAACCTGTCCCAGACTGGAAGTCGGCCCTCCGATCGGCTCCAGTTTTTCGGGCTTTAAACAAGTCAAAATATTGAACGGAATTCGAAGCAACGATCCAACCTACAGATCGGATTTCAGCACAAGCTCCGATTCGCGGCGAGGTTTTCCTCCTGCCGGATCCCAGGCACGTCGCTGCCAGAAGTCTTGCAGTGCAGATTGGCTTCCACGAAAGATGTTGAGTTCCGCCTTGGCAATGTTGGCGGTCCTGATTGGATAAGCAGAGCGCGGGAGACGGCATTTACCGTCACCGCAGTACTGCCACAGAGCCCAGTAAGACCACGGCGCCGTAGCGCGCGGCTCCTTGGAATAATTTGCAATCCACAACCAACAATTCGTCAGCGTCTGCTTCTGCGCGTTTGTCACTTTTGGACTGTTCAACGCCTGCCGCAGATAATTCTCGCTCCCATAAATGCCGGGGTACACGCCAGTGCGTTCTCTAATTCGTTCGACGAACGCAACTGCCTGATCAGCGCGCATATTGCCACCAGGGTAGTGACCATTCTTTTCAAAATCGAGCACGAGCAATACGCCGGCACTGGGCCGCACAACGGGATTAACTCGCCCCCATGCGCTGGAGACGGCGCTTAAAAAATGGTCAGCCTGGCGCACAGGGTCGCTTGCGTTGGCGTAATGATAGGCGCCCCAAAGCAGGCCGGCCTGCACCGCGCCCATTTGCCGGTCCAGATATTTTGAGTCTCGCTGAAAGCTGGGATATGTGGCTTCATGGATCACGCCCACAATGCCCTCGCGTTTCATGGCGGCAAAATCCGGCCGCATCATGTCGTAATGTGACATATTGACGACACTGCGAGCGGCTAGGGCGCAGGTTGGAACCAGAAGAAATAAAAACGCGCCGCGGGATATCGAGCTCTTCATACAATCCGCAAAAATCGCAAGTGGAGATATCGAGCAGCTGTATCGTTTTTGCAAGAGGAGCTTTTCGTTTGGCGTAAAAATTTCACGCGCTACGAATTCAAGGTGGAACGCGTTGTCCACAACGCCTTGGCTACCAAGCGTTGTCGTTTCTTTCTGATCGTGCGCCTACGGCGATGGACATCGTCTTCGGAGAAGCCGATCCACCTTAGAGCGTCACACCGATTGCAAATCGGACAGCTGATTCACGTTTAGAAAGAGGCTTTGCTCCTGCTCAGTGATAGCCACTTCGCGCAGTTTTCCAGACTCGACCAGAAGACGCGTCACTGTTTGCAATGAGAAATCCGTGCCCGCGAGCGCGCCTTGAAACTCGGTAGCTGCTTCTCGAGGATAAATTGCCGCCAACGGTTCGGCACGGCCGTAGATCCTAGGAACGACGCCCACATGCGGTTCAATCTTGTCGCAAAGATGGCGGAGATACTTTTCGCTCATCAGCGGCATATCAACGGCGAGCGCGAGAAGATGAGTGCCGCACATCCGATCCAGCGACGCAGCCAGGCCACTGAGTGGCCCGCGTGACGGAGGAATGTCGGAGACGAAATGAGCGTCGGCCGGTCGCCAGACCGGATCAGTTCTTGCGGAAACATAAATTTCTTTCGGGTTGAGCGTCCGGAGCAGATCTAGCTGGATTTGCCACAGCGGTTTTCCGCGGAAGAGAATCGTTGCCTTGTCCCTGCCCATCCGGCGCGATTCACCGCCAGCGAGCAGCACCGCGCTGATGTTCATCCGATCGACTCGAGCACGCGCATATTCGAGCACAGCTGGCCGCTGCCAAGAATCTTTGCGCGCAGACCGCCGCGACCTTTCAAGAATTCGTCCGCCCCCGGCGCAATTGCGCGATCCATCCAATAGCACGGCCGGCATTCCTCCATGCCGCGAAAATGAACGCCTTGAATTTCAAAATCCTGGCCGATCAATTCATTTAGATCGACGCCGCGGGCAATCACGTTGCGCCGCACAAGAGAGGGCGAGCAGTCCTCGATTTGAAGCGCGCCGCAAAGTTCATTAAAAACTTCCAGAGAAAAAAATGTAATCTGGCCCTTGTAATCGTTCTTGAAATCGAAGTAACGATCGCCACGAATCCCTCTGCCAGCCACGCATTCGATCACCGGCACCTCAATCATAGGGTGTGTGTCCGGCTCGCGACCGTGATGCCCGACAAAATTGTGCCCCGGCGAAATGTACAAGTGACAGATTTCCACCGGCGGCAACAATATCTAAAATCGTTGCAGATGAAAGACGCGCACAGCATCGGTCCGGGGAAAATCATCCGGCGAAAGCAGGACGGTTCACTCGAATATTTGCGCGACGATCTCACAATTGAAGAACCCCTCGAGATTCGAATCGGCCGAAAAACCTTGGCGACAACGATGCGCACGCCAGGTCACGACGACGAGCTTGCTGCAGGTTTTCTGGTTTCGGAAGCGATCGTGCGCGAACCCCGGGAGATCGCCGGGATTTCAGAGACGCGCGACAATGTTGTGATTGTTGATCTTGCCGCAGGCGTGAAAGTGAAACTGAATTCAGTACAGCGCTTCGGCACGATCTCGAGCAGTTGCGGACTTTGCGGCAAGACAAGCGTCGAAGCCATCCGGCAAAACTTTCCGACGATAAAATCGACATTGATCAGGATCGATCTCCACGCTTTGCTCGTGCTGCCGGAGAAATTGCGAGAAGCCCAGAGCGATTTTGCGCGGACTGGCGGAATTCACGCTGCCGGAATCTTCGATTTGAATGGCGAGCCTAAGATTGTCCGCGAAGACCTCGGCCGTCACAACGCCGTCGATAAAGCGATCGGCCGCGCGTTTCTCGACGATCAACTTCCATTAGATCGACATCTTTTGCTCGTCAGCGGCCGCACTTCATTCGAGATCATGCAAAAAGCGCTCGCGGCTGGAATTCCGATCGTCGCCTCAGTCTCCGCGCCTTCAACCCTGGCCATGGAGTTCGCCCGCGAAAGCAATCAAACCTTGATCGGATTCCTGCGTCCGCCGGCATTCAACATTTACTCGCACGTTGAACGGGTAATTTTGGAGGCGCGGTAGCCGAGCATATCGAATAAAAGCTGCGGACGCGCCGGCGGTCCGTCCGTACCATTTCGATTGTCCTCATACCGTTTTTCCCTCCTTGCCGTGGCTACGAGAAAATCTTCCTCCGCTCGGCGCGCCGAGGGGCGGCTGTTCCGGATGCAAATTCGGTGGCTGACCGGCCTGCGGCGCGTTTCGCTCGAGCCAATCAAGAAAAGCCGGGCCGCGCGGCAGGCGGCCCGGAATGATGTTGCAGACAAGCGCCTTGCTTTCCATGATCGTGACATTCGGTTCGCCGGAAATCGCAACCAGATTATTGGCAGCGTTACCGCGCAATGGACCGGCTGCTCCGAAATGAAACGGAATTGCGACCTGATGCACCGTTTTTCCGTTCAAATTCATCGGGCGAATGCGCCGGCTAACGAGCGCGCGAGCTTCAATCGCGCCGCGCAAGCTCACAATGCAAACGTAATCGCTATTGTCGATCTTCAGCTTGGCCGCCAATTCTGGC
>JBGPNR010000148.1:0-5471 GCA_041487635.1 Candidatus Udaeobacter sp.
CCACTCGACTCACCCCCGATTCCGCTGCGGCGAGCCTCATTTTGATCAGAGCAAATAAATTGTCAACTGCCGGAGTGAACGGACCAAACCGATCACGCCAATCGCGTCGCAGACGATCCAATTGCTCCTGTGAAGTTACCTCCGCGACATTGCGATAGGCTCGTATTCGCAGAGCAGGATCGCTGAGATAGGCGACTGGAATGAAAGCAGGAATTCGCTCGAGGAGAGGCGCTTTTCCAAGCGCTTCGGCGGACTGGAGACCGCGGCTCCTTGTTTTTGTGGCCGGAACGAATTCCGCTTCATTTGTGACGACAAAATCGAGTTGTAAATCGACATCCAGTCGGAGCCGCGGTTTCTCGCCCTTGAGCTGCGTCACTGCCTGCTTGAGCAACTGGCAATACAAATCGAAACCAACCGCTACAATGTGGCCGCTCTGAGCGGTGCCCAGAATGCTGCCTGCGCCGCGAATCTCCAAATCGCGCATGGCGATGCGAAAACCCGCGCCCAGCGAGCTGTACTGTTTGATGGCGCTGATTCGCTTGCGCGCTGCGCCGATTGTCATCATCTCGCGGGGAAGGAGCAGATAGGCGTATGCCTTGTGCTCGGCTCGACCGACCCGTCCGCGTAATTGATACAAGTCGGCCAGACCAAACTGATCCGCGCGATCGATGATGATGGTGTTTGCGTTGGGGATATCGAGGCCGCTTTCGATGATCGTAGTGCAAACGAGCACGTCGGTTTTGCCGCCAATGAAACGAGCCATCACCGCTTCGAGTTCGTCCGCGTCCATCTGGCCATGGCCTATTTCAACTCTGGCTTGGGGACAAAGATGGACAATCCGGTCCCGCGCGCGCTCGATCGTCGCTACGCGATTGTGCAAAAAGAACACCTGGCCCTGGCGCTCCAGTTCGCGATCAATTGCGGTGCGAATGATCCGTTCATCGTAGGCTGATACCACGGTTTCTACCGGCAGGCGATTGAGCGGCGGCGTCTCAATCGTGGACATATCTTTTACGCCCACAAGGGAAAGGTAGAGAGTGCGCGGAATCGGCGTGGCCGAAAGCGTCAGCACATCCACCAGTTTGAAGAGCTCTTTGAACTTCTCCTTGTGCAGAACTCCGAAGCGTTGTTCCTCATCGATGACCACCAGGCCAAGGTCCTTGAATACTACGTCGCCGGAGATGAGCCGATGAGTGCCAATAACGATATCGACGCCGCCTTCGCGTAGCAGTTGTAGCACTTTCTTCTGTTCGGATTGCGAACGAAAGCGGCTCAGCATTTCGATGCGCACCGGGTAATCGAGCATGCGCTGCCGGAACACTTCGAAATGTTGTTGAGCCAGAACCGTGGTCGGCGCCAGCACGGCTACTTGTTTGCCGGCCATGACCGCCTTGAACGCGGCGCGCACGGCCACTTCGGTTTTCCCGAAGCCAACGTCGCCACAGATCAGGCGATCCATGGGCCGCGGACGTTCCATGTCGATTTTCGCATCAATGATGGCCTTCATTTGATCGGGCGTTTCGCGAAACGGAAATGAGCGCTCAAATTCCGCCTGCCATTTTGTGTCCGGGGCGAATGCGTAGCCTGGGTGCATTTGCCGCTCCGCTTGAATCGCCAACATTTTGCCGGCGTAATCGAAAATGGAAGCTGCAGCTTTTATTTTGGCGCGGGCCCATTTCCCGTCGCCGAGCGAGCTTAGCGGCGGCGATTTTTTCCCCGCGCCGACATAGCGGGAAACGAGGTACGCTTGCTCGAGGGGCACGTAGAGCCTCGCTTCATCTGCAAATTCGAGTGCGAGAACTTCCTGCTCTTCATGTAGCACAGACATCTTGTCTGTGGGGCCAGCGAGCATCTTGCTTGCTGAATCGGCAGGCGAGACGCCCGCCGGCCCCACAGGCTGGAAGCCTGTGCTACGAGGGATTTTTATGAGCCCGAGAAATTTCCCGATGCCGTGCTCGAGGTGCACAACCAAATCGCCTTCGTTGAGTTCGCTAAAGTCGATTTGCGCGCGATTGCGCTCGGCACGGCGCAAATGCCTGCGCGCATGGACCGCGAATCGCCCAAATAATTCTGCGGCTGACAGGACGACGAGATTGGCCGCGGGGAAACAAAAGCCGCGCCGGAGGGTTCCTTCGACAAAATCGACGCCTTCAGTTGTGCCTGCCATGATTTCCCGAAAGCGCTCAATCTCGCCTTCGGTCTGAAAATAAATGACGACTCGCGTGTTGTTTGCGCGCCATTCTTTTAAACGTTCGATAAACTGCGCCCGTTTCGCCTCGGCGAGCGCGAGATCACCAGCCGCAAACTCGCCGATATCGCAGTCTTCGAACGCCCCGCTGAAATCTTCCGGACCGGTTTGAATCCAGCCTTCGCTGATCTGGATGTTTGAAGCGGCGACCTCCAGCTTGCCACGCCGTAGCGCTGCGAAGGCGGGCGAGCTCGGCATTGCAGGAGCTCCGCCCTCCATGTCGGGTTCAATCGCGATTATGAGATGATTCGGAGCAAGATAATCGCGAACGAAACCGCTCTGAGCATCTACCAAGGAAGGGCGATCTCCAGATCGCCCCGGCGGCTCAGAAGCCGCCGCTCCTTGACCGAGCAAAATGTCGACTGACGCTAAATCGCGCACGGAGGTTTGACTGTCGATGTCGAACTCGCGTAGCGATTCGATTTGGTCGCCGAAAAATTCCAGCCGGAAGGGCAATGGCGTGTGCCACGAATAGAGATCGACAATGCCGCCGCGGACGGCGAACTGTCCCCGAGTTGTTACTTGGGCGACGCGCTCGTAACCGCTGGCAACGAGCTGATCGAGGAGCTGTTCCATCTTTGCGTTTGCGCCGCGTCGCAGTTGGCTAACAGCAGATTGGAGCGCGCCGCGCTCTGGCGCTGGTTGATCGAGACTTGCACGCGTCGCGACGATGATACGCGGATCACTGTCGCGCTCGATCTCCATCAGCAGCGCCAGTCGTTCAGCCGCGATTTCCGGATCGGGTAAAACGTTTTCTACCGCGACAAGCTCGGCTTCCGGCAGGAAAAGCGCGTCTGGCCGCCAGTTCAGCAAACTCTCGTAAAGCAGTTCTTGAGAATGAACGCTGGGACAAAGGACCCAGATCGTGGAATCGGCAGCGTGCCGATCATCGGGTGGACGTCCATGGCACGCGTGCGCGATTACGGCAGCCAAAAACGCCTGTGCCGGCTCTACAACGTGCGAAAATTGTACAGGCCATCGAGCCTCTCGTATCGCGCCAAGTTTGCGCGCGATCGGTTCGCTCGCTGCGACACTTTCCAGGAGCTTTATGCCGACGGATTTTTCCACGACGAATATTACGCCGATTTATCGGAGACTTGTAGCCGCGGTTGTGCCTGCCGCGTCGTAGGCTGCGGAGCGGGTTAAAGGGAAGGCACGCGTCTTTGCAACTAAACTTCACCTCGCCCTGATCATCCGTCCCTTATCTGTTTGGCGCCAATGGCGCCTTCTCATTGTAAGCCTGGGGGCATCGCCCCAGGATTCAAATTGCCGTTTAAACAAGCGCTGAAAGCGCGCTTCAATCGGGCGGATAAATCGAACGAAACGAAGTGGTGACGGAAGTGAATCGCGCTTTCAGCGCTAACTTTTTTTGAGGGTGCTGTGAATCCTGGGGCGATGCCCCAGGCTGGCGTTTAGTGTGCTGCGCCTTTGGCGCTAATAATTTTGGCTACAGCGCCCGCCCGATGGCTGCGGCGACGGCGCGAAGGCGTGGAACGAGCCCGGCGAAAATTTCCGGCGTGAGCGCCTGGTTGCCGTCGCTCTTGGCCATTTCCGGGGAATCGTGCACCTCGATCATGAGCGCGTCGGCGCCGGCAGCGACTGCGGCGAGACACATCTGCGGGACAAATTCGCGCAGACCGAGCGCATGCGTCGGATCGACGATGACTGGCAGATGCGTTTTGGACTTCAAGATTGGCACAGCGCTAAGATCGAGCGTGTAGCGGGCGGCCGTCTCAAACGTGCGAATCCCTCGCTCGCAGAGGACAACGTTAGGGTTACCTTCGTTTAGAATGTATTCCGCGCTCATGATCAGATCATAAACAGTCGCGCTGAATCCGCGCTTGAGCAGCACGGGAAGTGTGCTGCGGCCGACTTCTTTCAAGAGAGAAAAATTGTGCATGTTCCGGGTGCCCACCTGCAGGCAGTCTGCGTACTTCTCGATCATGGAGAGATCACGAGGGTCCATGACTTCAGTAACCACGGGCAAGCCCGTCTTCGCGCGCGCTTCGGCGAGGAAGCGAAGTCCCTCTTCGCGCAACCCCTGAAAACTATATGGGGAAGTCCGCGGTTTAAACGCGCCGCCGCGCAAAATTTTTGCGCCAGATTCTTTCACGATCGTTGCGATCGACTGAATTTGTTCTCTACTTTCAACCGAGCACGGACCGCAAATAAGGACAACATCCTCGTGTTCGCCCAGGCGCACGTCGCCAATTGCCACACAGGAGGAACCCCGCGAATCGCGAGCGGCAAGTTTGTATGGCTTCAACACCGGGATGATTGCTTCCACGCCCGCCATCGCGGCAATCGGCTTTTCGCGCAGGAGCGCCTCCGGCCCAATTACGCCGATGATCACGCGTGATGCGCCACGGCTGATTTGTGCCTCAAGCCCAAACTCGCGTACGCGCGTGACGATCCGCTGGATCTGTTCCTCAGTGGCGTTTGGTTGCGTAATGACGATCATATTTTTGGCGGCGGGATCATCAGAATGCCGTGGTCAGAAATTTTCTGCAAGCCCAGATACGAGACCGCAAAAAACCAGATGCTCATCCTTATCAGTTGGATGTTCATGTGGAATGGAAACGACCGCGGAACGCTAGCTGGTCGCCTGTCTCTTCGGAAGAGGGAGAGGGGAAGGTGAGGGTTCATTTCAGGGCCACTCTGCGCGCGTCCAACACCTCGCCTTGATCCTCTCTCCTTGTCGAGGGGAGCGGCGAAAAAGGCCGCATGGAGATGTGTCGCCACGTCGTGAACGCCTTCGTAGTAAACTGCTTCATTCGGCGCCAACTGATAGCCCACAAACACCAGCCCCGAAGAGCCTTAATTGGTGATAGTGACAGGCGTTCCGACGGAGACTGATCTAAAGAAATTTTCGGCCATGAATTCAGGCATGCGGATACAGCCGTGTGACGCCGGGTACCCCGGCAAATAACCTGCGTGCATGCCCGTCCCTGACACGATGCGCATGAAGTACGGCATCGGCGTGCCTCTGAAGTGAGCGCCCGGCGGTTTCGGATCCTTTTTCACATCGACGTTGGGCACGACGACATTTCCCCCCGAATCGACATAGTCGCCGAATAAGCTGGAGACGTGGTCTTTGTCCTTTTGAATAATTTTATACTGTCCAATGGGAGTGTTTAGTCCCTCCCGGCCGGTTGACAGTTGTGAAACACCGACCAGCACGCCGCCCTTGTAAAAATAGGCGCGCTGCTCACCGAGGCTGATC
>JBGPNR010000149.1:0-5454 GCA_041487635.1 Candidatus Udaeobacter sp.
ACATCTTCTTCAATATGCGTTCATGGGCACGGTTTATTCACGGCATGTTCTGCATTACAAGAATCCGACCGTTGGCTTGGTCTCGCTCGGCGACGAGGATGTTAAGGGCACCGAACTGACCAAGGAAGTATTCAAGATGCTGAGACCAAGTTCGCTTAACTTCGTTGGCAACATAGAAGGCCGCCATCTCTTTGAAAATCCGGTTGAAGTTGTCGTGTGCGACGGATTCGTTGGCAACGTTATCTTAAAAACGTGCGAATCGATCGCGGTGGCAATGTTTCAATGGCTCAAGCACGAGCTCATGCGTACAAGGATGCGACAAGTCGGCGCATTCCTCGCGAGGAATGCCATTGGAACGATTAAGGACAAGACGAATTATGAAGAGTACGGCGGCAGTCCTCTCCTCGGCGTAAATGGCATCTGCATCATTGCGCACGGCGCGAGCACGCCGTTGGCGATCAAAAATGCGCTGCGAGTCGCGGCCGAGTCCATTGAACAGCAGGTGAACCCGCATATCGTCGAGGAGATTCGCCGTTATCATGAAACGACAGCCCCGCTTGAGCCCGCGCTCCACTAAGGCGCTGCGCACGGTCTCAATCATCGGTACCGGCAGTTATGTGCCCGAAAAAATTCTGACCAATGCAGATCTCTCGCGAATGGTCGACACAAGCGACGAGTGGATCACCACTCGCACTGGCATTAAGGAACGCCGTATTGCGGCGAAGGGCGAAGACACCAGCGACCTGGCGGCCAAGGCGGCGCTGAAGGCGATCGAGCAAGCCAAGATTTCGGCCAAAGACATCGATCTCATCCTGGTGGCAACGGCCACGCCGGACATGCTGTTTCCCGCCACCGCGTGCTTTGTTCAGAAGAAGATCGGCGCAAACAAAGCCGCTTGCCTCGATATTTCTGCAGCCTGCGCGGGTTTTCTTTTTGGATTAGAAATTGCACAACAATTCATCACGTCACATACACACGAAACGGTGCTTGTGATCGGAGCAGAGAAATTGACGTCGATCACAAACTGGACCGATCGCAATACGTGTGTCCTTTTTGGTGACGGCGCCGGCGCCGCGATTTTGCGCCACCGCGGGAGCGCCCATGGCGTCATCAGCACTCACATCGGCAGCGACGGGCAGTACACAGACATTTTGTTCATGCCGGGCGGCGGCTCGCGGTGCCCTATCACACGGGAAAATGTGGACATGCATTTGGCGACGATACATATGACCGGCAAGGAAGTGTACAAACAGGCTGTGATCGCGATGCTCAACGCAGCGAAAAAGGCTCTCGGTCAGGCGGGGCTTTCGATCGAAGACATCGCCTGTGTCATTCCGCACCAGGCAAATCTGCGCATCATGGAGGCGATCGCGGACCGGCTCGGCATTTCGCGCGACAAGATGTTTGTCAATCTGGATCGCTACGGCAATACGTCCGCTGCAGCCGTCGCCATTGCACTCGACGAAGCGAATCGTACCGGTCGGATCAAGCGCGGTGATTACGTTCTGATGGTCGTGTTCGGTGGCGGACTCACCTGGGCCAGCACGATCATCGAATGGTGAAAAGTGGCGTAAACATCAGGCTTGCGTTCTATTTGGGCGCCAGCGGAACTATTACGCCACCATGGAACGTCGCCTGACTGCCATCCTCGCCGCCGATATTGTCGGATACAGTCGGCTCATGGGCGCGGACGAGGCGGGCACGCTTGCACAGCTCAAAGAGATTCGAAGCGAGTTGCTCGACAAGAAAATTGCCGAGCACCAGGGACGCATCGTCAAGATTATGGGTGACGGCATTCTCGCGGAATTTCCGAGTGTCGTCAGCGCCGTTGCCTGTGCGGCGGAGATACAGCAGGGAATGCAAGCACGCAACGCGAGCATGTCAGCGGATCGTCGCATCGAATTCCGCGTCGGTATCAATCTTGGCGACGTCATTGTCGAAGGAGACGACATCTACGGCGATGGTGTGAATGTCGCAGCGCGGCTCCAGACCATCGCCGCGCCCGCTGGAATCGCGGTAACTCAATCCGTGCGCGATCAGGTCGGCAATCGGCTGAATTGTGCTTTTGAAGATTGCGGTGACCAGCAGTTAAAGAACATCGACAAACCGGTTCGGGTTTACAATGTCCTGCTGGAGGAAGCAGCTCTAACCGGCATGAGGTCAACGAACGACCCGCGCCCCTCGGTTGCCGTGCTCCCATTCACGAACATGAGTGGCGACCCCGAACAGGAGTATTTCAGCGATGGGATCACCGAAGACATCATCACCGACTTGTCGAAAGTGTCAGGCCTGTTCGTCATCGCGCGCAACACCGCGTTCACCTACAAGGGCAAGGCGGTGAAGGTCGATCAGGTCGGCCGGGAACTCGGGGTTGCTTACGTGCTCGAAGGCATTGTGCGCAAGGCGGGACAACGCGTTCGCGTCACCGGAGAACTCATCAACGCGAACAACGGCGGCCATGTCTGGGCTGACCGCTACGACCGGGACCTGACCGACATTTTTGCCATTCAAGATGAAATCACTCACGCAATTGTCCAGCAGCTAAAGGTCAAACTGTTGCCACAGGAAAAAAAATCGATCGCGCAATTACCGACCGATAACGTGGAAGCGTACACCTACTATTTGCGTGGTCGCGATTTCCTTTATCGCTTTTCCAAGCGCTACTTCGAGTTGGCGCGACGAATGTTCGTCAAGGCCGTCGAACTCGACCCGGACTACGCCCGCGCCTATGCCGGGATCGCCGACTGCGATTCGTGGCTCTACATGGTTTATCAAGCCGATGTTTCACTCGAGGGGATTTTGGAAACCTCAGCCAAGGTTCTCGCATTGGATAATAACCTGGCCGAAGCCCACACTTCGCGCGGAGTCGCGCTTTCGGCCGCACGAAAATTCGATGAAGCAAATGTCGAGTTCGAACGCGCACTGAAGCTGGATCCGAATTCATTTGCCGCGCACTTTCTCTATGCGCGTCCTGCGTTTCAGCAGGGAAATATCTCGCGCGCGGTGGAACTTCTGGAACGAGCGGCGCAAATCAACCCGACCGATTATAAACCCCCCGCGCTGGCCATTCACATGTACCGCTCGCTCGGACGCGATCAAGATACGAAGGCGGCCGCGCAGAAAACAGTCGAGCTGGCTGAGCGCGAGTTGATCTCGAATCCCGAAGACCCTCGGCCTGCCATTGCCGGCGCCCTTGCACTACTGGAATTAGGTGAAGAGGACCGGGCGAAAGATTGGACGACCCGCGCTCATGCGATCGAAGATCAGGATCCGATTTGTCTCTACAACACGGCGTGCGTCTACAGCCATCTCGGTGACGCGAAAACTGCCTTTTCTTTGCTCGAACAAGTGATTCGCAATGGCCGGCCGTTCTGGAAAGACTGGATCCAAAACGATTCTGATCTCGATGGAATAAGAGATCATCCCGGATATCAGAAACTCCTTCAACGGCTCGAAGAATGAACGCAATCATAACAATGCGGGTGGGAAACCCAGGCGCACGTCGACTCTTTGTCATGTCGAACGGCAACATGACGTTGCATCCGTTTCTTGCGGCCGCTAAGGCCGCTCTGATTGAGCTGGCCCTGGGCGAGCGGAGCGAGTCGAATGGGAGACGTCTCTAACTTATTGAATTCCGCGACTGACGATTGGATATTCCTCGACTCCGCCCGGAATGACAAAATGCTAATCGAAACTCACGCGCATCTCGATTATCCCGATTTCGCTAATGATCTCGATGGCGTGCTACGCCGCGCGATTCAAGCGGGCGTGACGCGCATCGTCACGATCGGCACGTCGATCGAGAGCAGCCGGCGCGCGATCGATCTTGCGGAAAAATATCCGGCTGTTTACGCGGCCATTGGGGTCCATCCCACTTACGCTGAAGAGGCGGAGGAAGACGTTTTCACGCCGCTACGCGAACTGGCGAAGAACCCGCGAGTGGTAGCGATCGGCGAGACGGGACTCGATTATCATCAGCTGCCGAGCGAAAAAGTAGCGAAGGAAAAACAGGTCCAGGTTATGACGGCACTGCGAACTGAGACCGATGAAGAAATCGAAGCGCAAATTCGCGACGGCGCTTACAAATCAAAACAAGCAAGTTTATTTCAGCAGCAACTCGACCTTGCTGTGGAACTGGGGCTCAACCCAGTGATCCATCAGCGCGACGCCTGGGAGGACACGCTTAAACTTATGGAGCCATACACGGGCAAATTGCGCGGCGTGTTTCATTGCTTCGGCGGCTCGCTCGATCAGGCGAATGAAGTTCTCAGTATTGATCACCTCGTTTCGTTCACTGGAATTGTTACTTTCAAAAACAGCGCAGCCGTGCGAGAAGTCGCGGCACAAATCCCACTCTGGAAATTCATGGTCGAAACCGATTGCCCATATCTGGCGCCCGTTCCTTTTCGCGGAAAGCGCTGCGAACCCGCTCACACGCGCATCGTAGCGGAAGCGATTGCGGCAGCGCGGGCGGTCCCGTTTGAAGAAATTGCTGAAGCAACCACCGAAACCGCGGAGAAGTTTTTCAGGTTTAATCGCAAATGAAAATCGAGGAGGGTAACGCGCGAACCGTAGAGGCAGCCGTGTCGGCTGCTCCCTTGAACCCTGCAGGCGACACGCCTGCCGCTACAACCCCAAACGGCGCGGCCATCCGTTTGTACCGGTGGATCGCAATCCTGATTCCAATTATCATCTCGTCGTGCGCTGCGCCTGACACGCAGCATCACATCGTAATCAGCACGCGCGAACAGAAGCTGGCTCTTCTCGATCGCGGCAAGGTCATGGGGATTTATCCCGTCTCCACCTCCAAGTTCGGTCTTGGCGATTGGCGAGGCAGCAGGTTTACTCCACTCGGCCAATTGCAGATAGCGGAAAAAATTGGCGGTAATGCGCCACCGGGAGCGGTATTCAAAGATCGCCGACGCACCGGGGAAATTATCCAAGCCAACGCGCCTGGTCGTGATCCGATCGTAACCCGGATTCTCTGGTTGCGTGGACTCGAAGCGCAAAATGCTAACGCGTTCGGGAGGGACATTTACATCCACGGCACGCCGGAGGAATGGAAAATCGGTTCGCCTGCGAGTTACGGATGTGTCCGGATGCGCTCAAGTGACATCATACAATTGTACGACATCGTGGGAATCGGCGCCGCAGTAACGATCGTAAACGTGCCGCTGGCCACTGCTGTTCCCGGCCTCGTCACGGCCCACTCGATGTCCGCCGCAAACCCGGCGCCATTCGTGATGCGATAGGATCGTGATGCAGACAATCCTGTCTGCATCTAGTCGGACGCTCGCCGCAGCCCCGAAAGCTTTCCGGGTTGGCTGACAGGATTGCCTGCGTCACTCACGGCAGTTTGCCAAGATGTTCTCTAGGCGTGTTGCGCGAAAGCAAATCCATGTCCGCATCCACGATAATTCGCACCAGTTCGTGAAATCGGACTTTGGGTTCCCA
>JBGPNR010000150.1:0-5443 GCA_041487635.1 Candidatus Udaeobacter sp.
CCGCAGCGATCACGCGACGCATCTCGGCAACGTTACTTTCCACGCCGCTGATTCGAATGAATTTCGCGTGCGTCATCTCGGCAACGATCCGGGCCAGCGTGGTCTTGCCGCTTCCGGGCGGGCCCGAGAAGATCACCGAAGGTAAACGATCGGCTTCAATCGCCCGGCGCAACAGTTTACCGGGGCCAAGAATGTGTTCCTGGCCGACAAGCTCTTCCAACGAGCGGGGTCGCATGCGCGTGGCGAGCGGCGCTGCGTTGTCCGCGGCTTCAACGTCTTCCTTTTCCTCAAATAACTCGCGCACCTGGCAAATTACGGCGCGGGCGTGATGCAGGCAATCTTGCCTGCAAGACTCCAGGAGGGGCGATCTCCCTTGGCTCGCCGTAGTTAAGCGAAGGCGGCAGATCGCCCTGCGGCGGGGTAGAGACCGCCGCTCCCTGCATCCTTCGCAGACAGGATTGTCCGCGTCACAATCTTGAGCCCAAGCAGCGCGCCAGGTAAGGTCGCGTTTTCCTCGTCTCAAGGTCTCGGAGGCGATTGCGGCTTGCCTTGTAAAGACTGGATGAGCGAAAACGCCACTCGATGAAATTGCTCAGTGCGCCGCGCCAGCCATTCGTCGGTCTGGCGCTCATGGCTGCAATGGGAACTATCGCAGCGGAAATCATTCCGCTTCCATCGATCGCCGTCACAGCAGCGGTAATAATCCTCGCTGTCTGCATTCTCACTGTGGCGCGCTGGCCAAGACTGCTCGCGACATACGCCATCGTCGGAGCTGGTTTTTTCCTGTTGCACAATTTCCAGACCAAGAACACGGAAGGTCAGCAGCTCGCTGACGAACTAGGCAGCCGGCCACGAGTCGTCACAGCAACCGGAGTGGTGATCACCGAGCCAAAAACTGCGCCCAGCGGATTCGCTACCTTTCTGCTCAAGCTCAAATCAATTGAACTGGAAGGCGGGAAACAATCCACGCACGCCGTCTGGCAGGTCCGTTGGAAAGGCGCGCCGGAATTCGGTGACGAACTGAAGCTTTTTGGAACCGTCGAGCCAATCGCGCCGCCGCGAAATCCCGGCGAATTCGACATGCGCGCTTACCTCGAGCGCCGCGACGTTCGTCGAATGCTCTTTGTTCGCTATCCGGAAAATGGCACGCTGATTCGACACGGCGGTGGCAACCCGATCATGCGAGCAGCGCAGAAGTCGCGCACTTGGATGCAGAACACACTTTGCGGGGGGCTGGAGGGCGCGCCTGAGGTACAGAATTTTCTCAGCGGAATCGTGCTTGGCCTAAGGCATCAGACGCCAGAGGACATTGAGGAACCGTTTCAACAAACCGGTACTCTTCACCTTTTCGCCGTGGCTGGTCTGCACGTGGGAATTGTCGCTACCCTATTGTGGATGCTGGCGACGATCGCGCGGCTTTCGCGCAAGTCAGCGGCAGCGCTCATCATTCCGCTGCTCCTTTTTTACGCTGCGGTGACGGGACTACATATCTCGAGCGTCCGGGCGGCGGTAATGAGCTCGATTTTACTCGGAGGTTTCTTTTTCGACCGAAAAGCTTTCGTTCTTAACAGCCTCGCTGCGGCGGCATTCTTTCTTCTTTGCTGGGACACAAACGAACTCTTTTCGACAGGCTTTCAACTCTCTTTTGCCGTGGTAGGCGCCATTATATTGCTGGCGGACCCTCTCTCGGCGTTCTTACAACATTGGAGCGCGCCCGATCCTTTTTTGCCACGCTCTCTCGTCCGCGGGCCGCGACGTTGGATGCACGCAGCCTCTGACTGGCTCTGTCGTGGAAGCAGCGTTTCTCTTGCAGCCTGGGCAGGCTCACTGCCACTAATTCTGTGGTATTTCCATCTGGTTACACCGATTTCATTGTTCGCGAATCTCGTCGTTGTTCCCATCGCATTCTTCGTTATCGCCATTGCGCTCCTTTCACTGGTGTCAGCGCCTCTGTTGCCGTGGCTTACTGTTATTTTTAATAACGCCAACTGGGCGCTGGCCACGCTGGTGATCGGCGTCGTCCATCTGTTCGCGCAAATTCCTGGCGGGCATTTTTACGTCGAACAGCCGCATTGGTCCGAAAAGCTGGTCGCGAAGATTACGGTGTTGGATCTCGGCGCGGGAGCAGCCGTTCACTTGCAAACGGATGGGGCGAATTGGTTGTTCGATTGCGGTAATGACCGGAGCTACGAACGTGTGGTTCGCGAGTATTTGCACTGGGCAGGTGTAAACCGACTTTCGGGTTTACTGCTCACGCATGGCGATGCGCTTCACCTGGGTGGGACGGCACAATTGCTGGACGATTTTCCTCGAGTCCGTGTGTTGGATAATCCGACGCCGGATCGCTCAACTATCCACCGGCGATTGCAACGTCTCTTTCAAGAACGCGAAATCAAACCAGCTGCTCTGGCTGCGGGAGACAGTTTCCGTCTGTCGCGCGAAGTCACTGCGCACGTCCTGTTCCCTCCGCGTAGCTTCAGCTCGCCTGTCGCCGATGATCAGGCCTATGTCATTCGCGTGTTGGTCCGGCCGGCAGCGTCCATCTTGTTCATGTCGGATGCTGGCATCAAAACCGAACAGGCATTGTTGGCCCGTCATTTGGATCTTCGCAGCGACATTGTTGTTAAAGGCCAGCACCATTCCGGAGAATCTGGCTCCGAAGCCTTTCTCGATGCTGCGTCTCCGCGGCTGATCATCGCGAGTTCGCGCGATTTTCCCGATCACGAACGAATCAGCGATACCTGGGCCGGGGAATTGCAGAACCGTGGCATTAAACTTTTCCGCCAGGATGAGACCGGCGCGGTGACCCTGCGCTTCCATCATAATAGTTGGGAAGCGCAAAGTTATGTCACCGGCGAAACTTTCTGCAGCGCCAACCAGTGAATCGGCGCGCCTTTCTGGCGAAAAATCAGCTCAAATCCGCTCGGCGGCAGTTCGACATCAAGTTTGGCCATTGCAAAGCCCGAAGTTGACCGCGCGATCTCGTTGATTTTTCCAAAGTAATCAAGGTGATCGGTTGCAATGTAAATCACACCGCTTTTTTGAAGCGCGGTATGAACGCAGGTTAGGAAATCTTGCGTTACAATTCGGCGCCGATGATGGCGTCGTTTTGGCCATGGATCCGGAAACAAGAGATAGAATGTTTCCACGGATTCAGCCGGTAGCAGATAACGCACTGCATAGGAACTCTCCATCTGCAGTAGCCGAACATTGCCGAGACTGGCACTCTTCCGCGCAGAGCTGCGGATTCGACCGAGTAATCGTTCGATCCCGAGAAAGTTTTTGTCGGGCAAGCGCTCTGCCAGTGTGCAAAGAAACGAACCCTCGCCGCACCCAAGATCGACGTGCAATGGCGCTTTGCGTCCAAAGATCTTTTCCAGATCGAGCTGCTGTGTGAGCGAATCACGCGACTGCGGGATCACTCGAGAACAGACGTGCCTGCAGTGAGCTAAGCTATCCTCACCTGCAGGCACGCTGAGGAGAAATCAAACCGCCGCTTTGGCAACAGAGGTTATGAAGCCCAGAAACAACCAGGAAAATGATACTGAAGAGAATCGCGGCGGCTTTGATCATTATTTGTCTCGCTGTGGCTTAAGGTGAGTCCGCTTATGACAGTCTCGCCTGTTGTAGGCAAGCAAAAACGGTCTGAGTTATTCACAACGCCTTGGTTCGTAGAATGTCTAATCTCGACAATATGAATCGAGTTTTTCTTTTGACTCTCGGCTGCATAGCGCTCGCCCTTACTATTACGCAGGTCGCGGCGCAAAGTTCCTCTGCCGGAACGACACGGACGGCGATTTTCGCTGGCGGCTGTTTTTGGTGCATTCAGCCGGCCTTCGACAAAGCTAACGGCGTGATCAAGACAGTCGTCGGTTATTCTGGTGGAACAGAACCAAATCCGACTTATGACCTCGTTACATCCGAAAAAACGAATTACCGCGAATCAATCGAAGTCACATACGACCCGGTGACGATTTCCTACGATCAACTGCTGGACATCTACTGGCGGCAGATTGATCCGACCCAAGCCGACGGCCAGTTCACTGATGTCGGTCCGAGTTATCGCGCCGCGATTTTCTATGGCAACGCGGAGGAGAAGAAAACCGCCGAAGCTTCAAAAGAGAAGCTGGCGCACTCTGCCAAATTCAAAAAACCAATCGTCACTGAAATTTTGGCGGCGATGAAATTTTATCCTGCGGAGGCGTATCACCAAAAATATTATCAGCAAAATCCGGAGCACTTCGAAGCGTTCGAACACGGATCGGGCAGGGTTTCGTTCAAGAAGAAAACGTGGGACGAGCGATAAGCTAGGTTGGCACGGCGCTCTGCGCCAGTATGCGTTTAGCGCCAAAGGCGCAGCCTTCACCGGCAGCCTGGGGCGGCGCCCCAGGGAAGATGCACCTAGAGAACACCAGCGCTGAAGGCGCGATTGAGTCCTGCCGTCATTTCGCTGTATCATTGCGAACCACCCGCGCGGAATTGAAGCGCGCCTTCAGCGCTTGGTTTACGCGACAATCGGATTCCTGGGGCGATGCCCCAGGCTGACATGAGACAGCGCCTTTGGCGCTAAACACAAAAGGCGGCGTCCCTATACAATGCTGCGATCACGCCGCGATTAGAGATCAACAACCTGGACGCCTTCGGTCGCGGTTCGCTGAGCGTAAAGATCGCTGAGACGTTTCGTCATCGGACCGACTGTCCCATCGCCGATCTGGCGATTGTCGATTTTTGTGACTGCGGCCAATTCTCCCATTGTGCCTGTGCAAAACATTTCATGCGCGCCATACACGTCGAAAACTGACAGGTCGGTCTCAACGCAGCGAATTTTATCGGCAGCACAAATTTCGATCACCGTCGCGCGAGTTATTCCTTCAGGGCATGCAACAACGCAGCTGGTCGCAAGATTGCCGTCGCGCACAATGAAGATGTGGGTCGCGTTCGTTTCTGCGACGAAACCGCGCGTGTCCAGCATGAGCGCGTCGTCAGCGCCGGCGTTGTTCGCCTCGATCTTTGCCAGGATCGAATTCAGCAGGTTCGCGTGATGAATTCGCGCATCCAGAACCTCAGGTGGCGGACGCAGAATTTTGCTCGTAATCAAAGTCAGTCCAGTCTTCGCGTAAACCGGCGCTTTGTGTTCTGCCAGAACAATCAACGTCGCCCCGCTCTGATTTAGCCGGGGATCCATGCCCGAAGTGATTTTCACACCGCGGGTAACTGTGAGGCGAATGTGGACCGCGTCGCGCATTTTGTTCGCCGCAAGCGTGCGTTTGATTTCCTCGATGATCTTTTCGCGCGGTGGAATTTCGGCGAACGAGAGCGCGCGGGCCGAACGCTCCAGCCGGTCGAGATGCTCGTGCAGCTTGAAGATACGGCCGTGGTAAAGACGCAAGCCTTCCCAGACCGCATCGCCGCCCTGCACTGCCGAATCAAACGGACTGATTCC
>JBGPNR010000151.1:0-5400 GCA_041487635.1 Candidatus Udaeobacter sp.
GGAAGGCCGCCGGTTCTTCCATGTCTTTCTCGGCGAGGGAAATGGTCACGGTGGCGAACTGCACCTGTGAATCCCAATATTTCAATTCACCCTGCATCTTCTCGATCTCCTCGCGCACGCGACCGAGCTCCTTCTCTACCTGAAGCAAATCGGAAACTTTGCCTGTCTTCGTGTTTAGCATGTCAATCAAGCGTTGCTCCATCACATGAGCGTTCTTCAGCCGCGCGTCAGTGTCGAAATACGCTTTCGTCACGTCCTCGGTGCCGAGCGTCTGGTTCTTTAAATCGCCAAGCGCGCGAATTTTCTGCAGAAACCGGTCTAGATTTTCCGGCAAAAGCTTTACGACGACTTCGCCGCGCAGCTTTCCATTGGCCTGTTTCTGAGAATCCGTCGTCGCGATATAGCCGTGTTCTTCGTTGGCAAGCGCCGTGATCTTTTGCACTGCATCCTCAAAGCTGAGGATCTCAAGCTGGACAGTGGCGTTGCGAATCAGTTTGCGATTGGCCTGCACTGTAGCAGGCGCTTCCGCTGGTTTTTGCTCAGCTGCTTCGGCCCGGACAAAATTCTCCGGACTTGTAGAGAATCCTAGCGTCTCAGTGGCCTCTGTTTGTGCCGTCTTGGCCGGCGCGACTGCCGTGGACGGCATCTTGGCCATTTGGTGAAAGTCCGGCCGACTTGCAGGTAACGACGACGGCGGTGCGTTGAGCGCCAAGTCTTTTGATCGTCCTGCGGCGACTTCGTCTGATTTATCGAAACTACCGGCTCGACCTAGTCCCGACGCGGCCGCCTGGGATGCTTGTTGCCGGAACAATTCTTCGTTTGCGTAGCCCTCACGACTGCGCGGCATAGTTGCGCGTTCGCCAGTGATCATGCGTCCCATTTGAACTAGTGCCAAAAGGATGGCAGCGACGGCGGTAATCTGTACAGGACGCAAACGCATCAGATCGACAAGCGACTTTACGAGTCCGCTTCTCTGCGGGATGCGATTGCGAAAACCAGCGAGCATTCGCTGTTCGAATGCTGGATCTGGTTTTTCCTGAGCGAGAGTTTCTTCAAGAATTTTGTTCATTGTTTTGGTTTCCTGATGAGTTCTTCGGCAAGTGGCGCAATCGACCAGGTGTGCGTGAAGCACGCTTCGTTCGTTCTCAGAAAGCTCGCCGTACAGATCGGCAGCGAGCCAGTTGTCGATTTCGTCGTGAATGGTTGCCATACGGTTAATCCATTGAAGCGAGAGCGGGACGAAGTCGTTTGCGCATTGAAGCAAGGGCGCGGCCGAGAATTCCGCGCAACGCGCCATTAGTCAGACCCAGGGTGTTTTCGATGGCGCGATAATCCATCTCTTCGAAGTAACGCAGAGTAAGCGCTGCGCGATGAAGCTCGGGCAGTGCGGCCAGCGCTGAGTGTAACTGCTGGTCCATCGCCGTCGCATCAACCGTTTCCGTTTCGCTTGTTCCGATTGTTTCGTGGGGAAAAGGAACGGGTCGCCGTTTCCGAATCATGTCGTGCGCGCGATGACGCGCGATCGTGCAAAGCCAGGCGAGAAATTTTTCTGGGTCGCGCACGCGCCACCGCGTTTTCCAGGCTTTAACGAGCGAATCCTGCACAACGTCTTCGGCTTCCTCGCGGTTTTGCAGGATGCCGTAAGCGATTGCGAAAAGCGTCCGGCTATGTGTGCGAATAATCATTTCAAAAGCCTCTCGATCGCCGTGAATGGCCGCCTTGTATTGTTCGCGTTCACTGGCATCCATGCTGTTGCGATCTAAAGCGTAGACGCTTGATCTCGCGATTCAGCGCGAAATATTTTTTGGGAATTTTTCAAAGGTGGATCGGCTTCTCCTGAAGACGATGGGTGAGAACTCGCCAAAGGCGCAAATGTCAGGCTGCAGGGCCGCGCTTATTCGTCAATGCGTTGAGGACAACGCGTTCCACTTAAAAAATAATTACTGTATTGCCCACGCTTACGAGGTCTTTCACCCGTGCGGCGTCCCAGTTTGCAAGGCGAATACAACCGTGACTTGCCGCGCGGCCAATTGTCTCCGGATTGTTGGTACCGTGAATGCCGATGCCAGGTTTGTTTAGGCCCATCCAGAGAATGCCGACGAGGTTGTTCGGGCCAGGGGGGAGATTGTAATAGCTTTCGGTGCGCACCCCGTAGTTGAGCATGCCTTCGTCATAGCGGAACCACGGCCAAATAGTTGCGCCTAGAATTTTCCATGTGCCGACCGGCGCTGGAAGCGTTTTCGATCCCGGCGTGATCGGAAAAACGCAGACCAACTGGTCGTGGTCGAAGACCTCGAGCAAATGCTCATAGGTATCCACGAAAACCTTTCGAGACGCGAACGCAGGATTCTCGGGAACTTTTCCCTCCGTGAATTTTTCTACTTCAAAGGGCAAAACATTCGGCACTTTGAGAGTCTCGCCTGGCTGCAAATGTTCCCAGTTCTTGCCGGGATTAAGTTTCTGAATGTAAGACTCCGCAGAATGATAACGCTCAGCGACGAATTCCAGCAGCGATGTATAAGGCAGCCACTTTAATCTAGCCTGTTCGGCATGACCGCTTGGAACATCGCCGACCAACTTCAGGTCTTCATCTCGGATGATATAGGTTGTGTAGGTCACTGGCACTTGATCAAGCATCCATTGATCAACCGCACCAGTCTTTGGCATCGCCTGCGCGTGCTTGTACGAAATGAGCGCCTTCCGGAAGAATTCGCCCATTCTGCCGTCGATCTTCCCCGGCCCGAAATCGCAGTTGTCCAGGAAAATCTGCAACCGCGTGGCCGTTTCCTCGTCGTAATTTGGCAGTGCGACAGGATAAACTCTGGGTGGCGGAGTCGTATTCTCCTGTGCGAATGCGGAGGCCGATAGCGCGCCGAGCAGGAGAATTGGAAAGCCCAATTTCATCGGCGAAGTTATGCGCTGTGACACAGAGAGTGCAAATGCGTTGCGGACAGAACGCTGTCAAGAAACGACGACTTCCTCGCGTTTCAGCCGCAACGCGACAGCAGATTCGGCTGGTAGAATCCACTGCTCCTGAGTCGCGAGTGCAATAGAACCCGCGCCACCGTAGCGCGGCGAGTCGCTTGTCCAGAGTGTTTCCCACTTATGACCGGTAGGCGGCGCGAGCAATGGTTCGGAAACAGCATGCAAGACCTGGCTCTCTCCGAAGTTCACGAGCAGAAGCCGATCGTCGTTTGCCTTCGAGAAATATCTGAGAACGAAGCTCGTCGGTCCTAGCACCGCACCATCAATGCCGCCTGAACCCTGCTGGCGAAAGCGCGAATCTTCGCGTCGCAATTTCAGAAGATCGATGTGCAGATCGTAAAGTTCGCGATTCTTTTGGCGCTCGGAAAAATCCAATTTGCACCCGGCAAACGCCTGCGGGTCATCCGGAGCGGGCAAAGTTTGCCACGCTTGTTGTTCGGTAAGCGACACAAATGGCGCCAGCCATTTGGCGCGACCTCTCCGAATCGCGTCGCGTACGGAAGCATCGCCTATGTCCGCGAAGAAAAGGAAAGGACTCGACGCGCCGAACTCTTGTCCTTGAAACAGCAGTGGTGTCCAAGGACCGAGCAGGAGAAGCGCGGTCATAGCGCGGTAGGGTGCGGGTGACGTTTGAAACTGCAACCGCTCGCCCTGCCCGGTGTTCGCGACTTGATCGTGATTTTCAATGAAACAAACGAAAACCTCTGGAGCAATACCGAAGGTCGGTGTTCCGCGCAACGCTTTGCGCCATGAGAGCGCCTGGCCTTGATAAAGAAAACCGTATTTCGCGGCCGAAATAAATTCCTGCGGCGTGCCAAGGTAATCATTGAAATAGGCTTCGTCGCGACCGGTCAACGCCACTACGGCGCTATGATGAAAATCGTCGTTCCACATGCCGTCCAAATCGTCGCCGCCTTCGCGCTTTGAACGCGCCATCTTCGCTTCCTGCAGATCGTTCTCGGCGACGAGGATGATCGAGCGCGAGGCGGCCGCTTCCCGCGCTGCGCGTCCAACAGCACCGATGATGTATTCACTGGATCGATCGTGAATCGCGTGCGTCGCGTCGAAACGGAACCCGTCGAAATGGAATTCCTGAATCCAGTAACGCCCATTGGTGATGAAAAATTCGCGAACCGATCCTGAATTCGGTCCGTCGAAATTGATCACGTTGCCCCATTCGTTTTCTTTTTCGCGAATCAGATAATCGTCGGAGAAAACAGCGAGATAATTCCCGTCGGGCCCAAAATGGTTGTAAACGACGTCGAGAATCACAGCCACGCCTAACGAGTGCGCGCGGTCGATGAATGCACGCAAATCGTCCGGGGTTCCGTACAAGTGCGAGGGCGCAAAAAGATTCACCCCGTCGTAACCCCATCCAAATTTTCCGGGAAAATCCGCGATCGGCATCATCTCGACCACTGTGATTCCGATCCGTGCCAGCTCCGCCAACTGCTCTGTGGCGGCGCGCCACGTGCCCTCTTTCGTAAATGTGCCGATGTGCATTTCGTAGATGATCTGGCCCTTTAGCCCCGCGTTTGCGGGGCCCGGCCACTTCGAATCGGTCCATTGGAACTGTCCTGGATCAACGATGTATGAGGATCCGTGCGGTCCTTCCGGTTGAAAGCGCGATGCCGGATCGGGATAAAAGATTTCTCCGCCGTTTACGCGAAACCGGTAAAGAGTCCCCGCGCCAGCATTGATAACGTCGGAAAAGTATCCACCTGGTTCCGGTGTCAGCGAGTGAAACGTTCGCGGCGAGTTCGGACCGCGTTCTACAACGACATCAAGTTCTCGCGCCTTTGGAGCCCAAACGCGAAAATGGGTCTGGTTTTCACCGATCACTTCTGCGCCGATCGGGTAGCGGCGCTTTGCACTAGACATCGGGAGGAACATGGCGCTGCTCGGTTACTAAACAACCGTGGCACAGGGCTGTAAAATGCGCTGTCCTCAGCGTATCCACCATGCCGGACTCGTCGTCCGCCGAGCATAGCGGACACTACAGCGCACTGAATGCTGATCCCGATGCTTGATTACACCCGCGAAATCCGTTCAGAATGCCGCACATGAATGGAAGCGAGCCGAGAATCGAAATTTTCAGGCCTTTTGGTGAAGCGTTCGAATTGACGAAGAAGATCCTGTTTCATTCGTTCGATTTGAAAAAATGGCTCGTCATTGGGTTTGCCGCGTGGCTCGCGAATCTCGGTGGCGGTGGTGGCGGTTTCAATTACCGATATAACCGACGCGAAGAGATGCAGAAGGTGAATGAGGCACTCAGCCAAATTCCGCATTCGCTTCTCGTCACAGGCATCTGCGTTCTGATTTGCTTCGTCCTCGTTGTCATCGTGCTGTTTGTCTGGCTGCGAGCGCGAGGGTGCTTCATGTTTATCGACTGCATCGCGAAGAACCATGGCGCAA
>JBGPNR010000152.1:0-5337 GCA_041487635.1 Candidatus Udaeobacter sp.
CGTAGCGCAATTGGCTCGTGTAATCCAACGAAACCAAGACCGAGCTTGCCATCTGCGAGCGCGCGAAATTGATCGCCGCACGACATGTCGAAGAGGTTAACCGAAACAGCGGGGAACAATTGACGGAACGAAGCGAGAGTCCTCGGCAGTAAATCGTAAAAGAGAATGCTGACGTACCCAATATTGAGCGCGCGAACCTCCCCGCTGTGCAATCGCCGGACCGACTCGACCGTTTCGGCTGCGAGATGAAGAAGGCGTTTGGCATCGGCGAGAAATGAGCGCCCCTCGTCTGTCAAGCTTACCTGTTGCTTTGTCCGGTTCAGAAGCCGGACACCGATCTCCTCTTCCAAATCTTTAATTTGCCGCGTGAGTGACGGCTGCGCGGTGTGTAGCTTTCCGGCGGCTTTTGTGAAGCTAAGCGCTTCCGCAACGCTGACGAAGTAGCGCAGATGACGAAGTTCCATCGGGCTAAGAATCTAAGGGTAAACCGATTCGACACGTTAATGCAAAAAAAGAATTTCCGATTGTGACAGACGGCTCGTCCACAGGCAGACGGCCATACTTAAAAAGTATTACGTGCTACCAACAAGATATTGGCCGGACCACGACCGGAGGCGTATCGATCTGCACGCCGGCTGATGTTTGGAATGCTGGACACTGATTTATGAACCGAAACGCTTCCGCTGTTTGGAAAGGAAACCTTCATGAAGGCGAAGGTACATTAACTACCGAAAGTGGTGTGCTCTCCGAAACCCAGTATTCTTACCGAAATTCTTTTGTCGATGGTATCGGAACCAACCCGGACGAACTGATCGCCGCATCGCTGGGCGGATGTTTTTCCATGGCCCTGTCTAACGAACTCGGTCTTGCTGGTTTTCACCCCGAAAACATCGAAACCACCGCCACCGCAACCCTGGAAGATTTAGCCGCGGGTTGGACGGTCACGCATATGCAACTCGACGTCCATGCAAATGTTCCGGACGCCTCTCAAGCGCATTTTATGGATGCGGCGCTGGCGGCAAAAACAAACTGTCCTATGGCCCGCCTGCTCAAAACAAATATCTCAATGACCGCGAGTCTTGACCCATGACATCAAATGCGCCGATTAGCCAAGCGAAGCTAATGCCGGCCAGCGGCAGAGCAAACTCGTTGGAGCTTGCCTTGGAAGCGTCGGAGCTTCGCTATCGCCGGTTATTCGAAACTGCGCAGGATGGCATCCTGATTCTCGATGCGGCTACCGGCAAAATCATCGATGTAAATCCATTTCTACTCGATCTGCTGGACTATCCGTTCGAAAGCATGATCGGCCTCCGACTCTGGGAGATTGGCCAGTTCAAGGACATCGCAGCGAATCAGGCCGCTTTCGAAGCGCTTCAAACAAATGAGTACATCCGGTACGAAAATCTGCCGCTCCGCACAAAAACCGGGAAGGAAATCCAGGTCGAGTTTGTCAGTAATGTTTACTTTGTCGGGTCGGACAAAGTGATTCAATGCAACATCCGCGATATCAGCGCGCGGGTTGAATTTCAGGCGGCGTCCAAGAGCCACGCCGATGCGCTCGAGCTGGCAGGCAGAGCAAGAGATGAAGTGATCGCTGTGCTCTCCCACGAGCTGCGCAATCCGCTCGCGACTATCTCGTCAATGATCGACGTGCTCGAGCTGGGTCACGGTCAGGTCGGGATGCCCGACAAGAAAGATTTGCCGCCGCAGTTCGATAAGTCCGCCTTGGCATTCATCCGCCGCAATGTTCAAAGTCTCGTGCATGTGGTCAACGAGTTGCTCGGGTTCACCCATAGCGCGAACGATGCCCTGGGGCCGGAGCTCGAGATGGTGGACGCGCACAAGGTGATCCGCTTTGCACTCAAGAATCTCGAGAGCCAGCAGAAAGGGGCGGGACTTGGAATCGACCTCCGGTTGGAGGCTCCGCATAGCTATGTCCGAGCCGATCCGGGCAAGCTCGAACAGGTTCTCTCGAATCTAATTGGGAACGCGCTAAAGTTCACGCCGGAAGGCGGCAAGGTTTCGATCGTCACGCGCAATGAGGAAAGCGGTAGGCTGGTCATCGAAGTGAGCGATACCGGGATCGGCATTCCGGCAGACGCACTCTCGCGGATTTTTTCGCCGTTTGAGCAAGGGGATTCCTCCATCCACTCGCGTTTCGGCGGTCTCGGTCTCGGTCTTTCGATTGCGCGTACTTTAATAAAAGCGCACGGCGGCACTTTGGAAGTGGAGAGCGAGGGGTCAGGCCGAGGTGCCAAGTTTACGGCCCGTTTCAAAGTAGACGATTCGCTTTTCGATCTCACTGCCCAAGATCCACTTCAGCTCGAAAGCAGTCAGCCTTGTGGCGCGAAGATCGCCGTTACCGCGTCCACCAACTCGGCAAACCCAAATTGTAATCCTATGGCGCTCACCATGACTCAAAACGGCGCTCTCTATGCCCTGCAACATGGGGCGACATCGGACGCTTTCGAAATTAGGGCCCGTTCGAAATCTCTGCCCAATACACGAGGGCAAAGAAAATGAAAACAACAAGCGAGCCGCTTTATCTTGTTTCCCTTGGAGGATCCGCTGGGATGCCTATTGCTTAAATTTCAGGGCAACAAACCTACTCCTATCTATGCTTTTACAAAAAACACTGCACATGAGCCAATCCTTGGCAGAATGCAAAGCCCGTCTTGCCAGCATCCAATCGTATCGTCGGCAGTTCCTTATGGCGACAAGGGCAACCGTAACTTCATCTAAGACGGCTCATTTCAGCTTTCGCGGTCCGCTCGGTTTTGAGGCTCACACCGTCCTCCTGTCGGTCGAGAGCGACTCGCCCGATCAGTATACGTTTGAGTCGGTGGGCGGGAATATCAACCTGATGGGAATCGTTGACTTCGCTGAGATTCGGCCAAACTGCACGGAGGTCACGCTTGCAGTTCACTACGAGATCAGGAACAAGTTGTTTGCCTGGCTCGACCGGCGCTTGCGTTTTCTCGATACGTTTGTGACTGCCGAACTGCGCCGCATCCGCGCGCTGAAAAACGGCACGACGAGTTTCCGCATGTGGGATGCGTTGGAACGCAGGACCGCTGCCACTCAAATCGGTACGCTGAGCCGCTGGAACAAAGGCGAGCAAACGGCGTGAACGACAGTTCCTTTATTGCCAACGGAGGGAACTTCACGTTTCTCGATAAAGCGAACGTGGGGCCGGACCGCCTGTTTTTCCGGTTGCCGTTCGATCGCATCAATTGGTTAACCAGTTCCTTTCTCATTGGTACGCTGGCTCTCACATTGACCGCCGTGCCGCTCTATCTCTGGTTCTTCGGGCTTGATTGGTTTCAGGTTGTGCTCTTCTTCGCGATGCTTGCCGCTTGCGGATTTAGCGTCACGTTAGGCTATCATCGGCTTTTCTCGCACATTACCTTCAAGGCAAGCTGGCCGATCCGGCTCTTCACACTTATTTTTGGCGCCGCCGCGTTTGAAAATTCAGTTTTGATGTGGGCGAGCGAACATCGGCGTCATCATAAGCATGTGGATCACGACGATGATCCGTACTGTATTTCGAAAGGATTTTTTTACGCGCATATCGGGTGGCTGCTTTTCAAGCTGAAGACCGATCGGCCGTACGACAACGTAGCCGACCTGCAAAAAGACAAGCTCGTTTGCTGGCAAGATCGACACGTCCAGTGGATCGCGGTTCTGGTCAGTTTCGGCATCCCGGCCATCCTCGGCTTTCTGTGGGATGGGTGGCGTGGAGCACTCGGCGCTTTCTTGATCGCGGGGGTTGCGCGAATCGTTGTGCTGCAGCACTGCACATTTCTAATCAACAGCGCGTGTCACACGATCGGACGACAGCCGTATTCAACCAAGTGCAGCGCGCGCGACTCTTTCTTCCTCGCCCTTTTCACCATGGGCGAAGGCTATCACAACTACCACCACGAATTTCAGCACGACTACCGTAACGGAGTGAAGCCATGGCAATTTGACCCGACCAAGTGGCTCATCTGGACGCTGTCGAAACTAAGACTTGTTCGAAATCTGCGCCGCGTCCCGGCAGATAAGATTGAGTCGGCGCAAGCACAAACCAGAAACGCGAGTTGCTGATGTGCGGGCCCTCCCTGATCGTGAGATTGACGATCGCGGCTTTCGTTTTTCTAATACTCGGCGTCACAAGTGTTATTCACGCTGAGAGGCCTGATTCGACGGGGACATCGAACGCGGGCACACGCAAACTGTTTATCGATCCAAGCTCCACTTCCGTTGCCCTGCGGGGGAAAGCTAGCCTGAGCAAAGCCGGCGATCTCAGCAACACTGGCTGGTCCACTTACGTCAGTCCGCTTGCACATCGAGACGGAAATTATGTGGGTGACTATCAGCTCAAGGTGAGGCCGTATTTTTTTAAGAGTGAGAAAGGCAGTTTACTCCTGGCGGCATCCGATCATGCGGTTCGGAAACTCCAGACGGGAACAGCCATCAACTTTACCGGTAAGGCCGTCACGCACAAAGACGGCAGAACTCATATCGTACTTGGGAGGGCAACACCGTCATCAGGTAACCGCGGGGGCGTCACATTTTCAATCATAACGGACGACGCAAAGATAGTCTTCAACACTTCCTATCACTTCGGGACACAGCCGGGGACATAGCCGTTCAAATCCACTTTCCTTGTAATCGACTACGGCTCAGTCGGTCCTGAGGCAGATCCGGGTGGAAATAACTCGAAGCATCGTGAATCGGAATGCGCATTCGACCACCCGTCCGCTTCTCGCTTCGTTTCGAAAAATCGGTCGACCACGATGGCCTTGAGTTGGCTTGCAGTGCGTCCACATCGACGAGCGGCTTTGCGACTAATGACTGCCGTTCCGGTATCGACCGCGGTGCAGACTGCATCGGAAAAAATGACTCTGCTGCCGTATGGAATCCGTTTTGGATCGACAGCGCAATGTCCGGGGCGCAAACGTCGGCGCGTACTGGCGTATTCAGAGCCTTCATCCGCCCAGTAACTGGTGACGCGGGCAAGGATCGACTCCTCGCGCGCGAAAGCAGCGGAGGCCAACGACAACAAAAATATGACTGCGCAAAATAGTTTCATGATCTTGCAGCGTTGCTCACAGAGCGACGGAGTCAGGCTTAATTCGACATTTGGGCCATCATCAACTGACGCCCCTAAAGCGCGAGATTCGGTTCTCCGAAACTTTTGGAATCGGGTTGTTGGCGTGCACGAATTCGACCGAAGCCTGACCGAGCGATGCAAGCCGTTCCTGTTGGACGACTACCTCCTGGCAAGTCCGAAACACCACCGTGCAAGTCTGGACAGTTGGAGAAGGATTTGGGATTGGAACTGAGTTCCGC
>JBGPNR010000153.1:0-5322 GCA_041487635.1 Candidatus Udaeobacter sp.
CCTTCGCCATTTCCGCCGCGAGCGTTCAGGCGGGCCCTGTGCGCACAGCGAGGAACGTGGCGAAGAGCACCGCGATTACAGCGAAGAACGTAGCGCATAGTGCTGTGAAGGGCACGAGAAGAGCCGTGCACACTGTAGTCAATACGTTCACTCCGTAAGTCGAGGCACTTTAACACTGTTGTAGAGAGCGGTGGTGGCACCGACTCTCTACGTACCTCCCAAACGGATTCTGCCGTTTAGGTTGAACTTCTGTGGTTTTCTTACGACTATTGCTGAACGCATGAGCGAATAAAGAGGACACAGTTTCGAACATAAATTGTTGTAACCTGTCGAATCGAATTTCTGTCCTTTTCCTTTGACGAATGGCCATTCGATCGTTTTTCCGTCTCCGAATACCTTCGACGCGCGCTCGCCATTTTATTCGGCGCATTCTCATTGGGTTTCTAATCGCAACCGTTTTCCTTGCAGGGATTCAGCTACGGCGCTGGATCGGCGACACGACGAGGCACGTGCGCTACCAACACGACATCGTCAACGGTTTTTACTGGGGCAGCGAAGTCCTGAAAGAAGCCCGTCGATTATCGCCAGACGAAAGTTCTGCTAATTCGTGGACAGGATTCTGCCGCGGCTATCTCGCACTCTACGATCGCGTCAAAGACAAAGCGTACGAACAAGAATACGGTCTCGATTACGCGCCGCTACGACTCCTGGCAATGGCAATCTGGGCCAAAGAAGTCCGCGATGGATTCCCGTGGGTAGATAACGACCACCCAAAGCTCGTCAATCCGCTGCTGAAGATCAATTTCATCTGCGAACTGGTGTCCGCACTAGCGATCTTTCTTCTGGTTCGTGAGTGTCTCCGGCGATCACGGCCAACGCAATCTTCGTTGATGAATCGTTTGCCACAGCAACATCGTGGTTGGATTTGCGGTCTCGCGGCAGCCAGCGCCGCATGGCTCGAGCCCTCGATGATTCTTGACGCGCATGGCTGGCCACAATGGGACGTGTGGATCCTGCCGTTCTATCTGTTCGCCGCGTTCGCAGCCTTGAAAGATCGATGGTTCTGGTGCGGCTGCTTGTTGGCCGTAGGCGCAATGCTTAAAGGACAATTGTTATTCGTGGCGCCGTTTTTTGTTTTCTGGCCATTGTGGCAAAAAGGATGGCTTCCCACGCTGCGTGTGCTCGCGGGTTTTGTGGCGACGACAGCGTTCATAGTTTCACCGTGGCTTCTGCGCACTCCCGCGGCCTGGGCGGTGTTGGCTGCTTTTGCTGTTATCACCCCTTTGTTCGTCGTGCGGTTCAAATTGACAAATCAGGGCGCGGCGGTAGCCGGAATTATCGGGTGCGCCGTATTCGTGATTGGCGCGTTCACCGGAGGCAGCTTCGCCTGGTTGCAAGTCGGTTTTATTTACGGCACCGAACATTATCCGTATCTTTTCATCAGCGCGTGCTACAATCTTCCGTCGCTACTGGCGCAGGTTGGCTGGTCATTGAAGGATCCATTTTTGTCGGCTCATTTTGGATCACTGCATTTGCATATCACGCTGCAATGGACCCTGCGCCTGCTTTACCTTGTCGCATTGGCGCTGTGCGCGCGCGGATTGGCGCGACATCTCCGCGATCGCGATCCGCGCGCGCTGATTGCAATCGCAGCGCCGTGGCTGCTGATGTTCGCACTGCTGGGTCAGATGCATGAGCGTTACCTGATGTGGGGCGCAGTCGTAAGTGCCGTGGCGCTGGGAGTCAGCGTCAGATTGAGCATCATTCATTTCATCCTCTCCGCTGCGAGCACCGCCATGATAGTGCACGTGATGCTGACCGATAAAAAGCTCGACGCAACACTTCCCACCATTGACGTGCTGAAGCACATTAGACCGTACGGCTCAATCGTCGTCCTGACCTGCGTCGCTGTTTACCTGTGGGAGACGATTTCCACACGCATTCCGGCTTTCCGACATGGAGAGGTTAGATCGGGCGCAACACCTTCCCTCTCGCTCGCACCGGAGCCGGAGGAAGCCTGACTCTCCGCGCGCTGGTCATTTGCGAGGAAGTCAGTCGCTAGTTAGGCCATTCGGCCGTCGGCAATTGAATACGACAGTGGAATGCCGATGATGATTAGGAAAGCGGGAATCGATTCGGTGTAATCAGACCGCGATGGCAGACTTATTGCCGGGCCAACCGGCGAAACAATAGTGCACCGAGCACAATGAAAAGGACATTCGGAAACCAGACCAGCAATTCGGGGTGCGCCTGCGGGTTGCCGCGCAACGTGTCGCCAATGATCACAAAGAGAAAATACGTCGTGGCAACAATCAAACCCATGGCGAACCCAATCGAAGTCTCGCGGCGGTGCGCCGTGACACCCAGCGGCACTCCGATTATTGCGAAGGCCACACACGCAAACGGGAACGAAAACCGTTTGTTTATTTCGGTGCGGCTGGCGCTGCGTTCCCGCTTGTTTTCGCTTTTCAATTGTTCGAGCAGTTGCTCGATCGACAACGCGGAACGGCTTGGCCGCTTTTTCTCTTTCTCGTAAAGCTCCTCGAGACTGATCGGTAGTGTGCCTTCGACCATATTAATTCCGTCCCGAATCTTTCGGAGGTTGGATGGGTCCTTTTCGTCGCGCTCCTGGTAACGCGCCTGATACAGGTGCATGAGAATCCGTTTATTCGCCAAATCGGCTTCGAGCATTCCCGTCCGCGCGTAAGTCACCTTTACCGGCAGCGAATTCTCGTTCAGCTCGAACACAGTAATGTTCTCGAGCTTGTTGCCCTCCTTTTTGCCAACGTAAATCTTGCGCCCGGGAAATTGATCGATTACCTGGTCGCTTCCGAAAAGCGCCATCGGATTTCGAGTAGCAAGATCAAAAATCGTGCTGCGCAATTTTTCCTGCGCAGCCGGCGCAGCCTGCACATTGAGCCAGAGACATACCACCGTGCAGATCACCGCGATCCCGCCTAGCGGAATGCAAATGCGCGTGATGCTCACCCCATTTGAGCGTAACGCGATCAGTTCGTTGTCGGCGGAGAGCCGTCCGAATACGAGCAGGATCGCAGTCAACAATCCCCACGGAATCGTGAAGATCAGTGAGAACGGCAACACGTAGGCAATGAACGTGATCAAGTATTCCATCGGCACATCATGATTCACCAATAATGGCAGCAGCTTTCGAAAAATATTTCCGACGACGAGAACCAGGCTCAGCACGGCAATCGCAAAGAGGACGTTGACCAGCAACTCGCGGCTAATAAATCGATCGATCAGCTTCATCTTGCGTCGCAAACGTTAGCATAAATTGATGGATACGCCGCGGCTGCGACAGCATGCGTTTAGCGCCAAAGGTGCGGCATTCATGTCATAGCCTGGGGCTACGCCCTAGGGTTATTGAAATCCCAAAACATCAGCGCTGAAAGCGCGATTCACTTCCAGCGTGAGTTCCATGGAAGGAATATCGAGCTGTCGCGACACCTTTCGACCTCCATTTTTCGACGCGCGTTATTCCTGAGATTGAGAACCCAGGCGCTTCGACTGAATCGCGCTTTCAGCGCTTAGTTCTCCGCGGCAACCTGAATTCCTGGGGCGTTGCCCTAGGCTAGAGCTGACGTAACGCCTTCGGCGCTAAACATGAACCTGCGGCGTGCGGGCGGCGCAGCGAAGCGTCTCTACCCAAATCCTGAAAATTTGGTAACATCAATACACGATGAAGCTCGCAATGTACGATGTCGCTATCATAGGGGGAGGACCGGCGGGCAGCACTGCCGGCGCGCTGCTCGCGCGTGCCGGACGGCGCGTCATTGTGTTCGAGCGCGAGAAATTTCCGCGGTTTCACATTGGGGAATCGCTGCTGCCGTTCAGCATGAAAGCGTTTACCCGCCTGCGGCTGCACGAAAAATTGTTGCGCGCAGGATTCATGAAAAAGCACGGTGGCGAAATCCTCAGCGCGTGCTCGGAACCTGGAACGAAGTTTTACTTCAAGGACGGCTACCGTTCGCAAACTGATCACGCTTATCAGGTCACACGCAGTGATTTCGATAAGCTGCTATTGGACCACGCTGCTGAATGCGGCGCGGAAGTCGACGAAGACACTTCGGTTGATCGAGTCCAGTTCTCGAAAGACGACGTCGAGCTGGCGATCAGATCCAATGGCTCGTCTCATACAATTCAGGCCCGTTACGTCATCGACGCCAGCGGACGCGCCTCGATGCTGGGCAGACAGTTCAAAATTAAAAAGACTTACAATCATCTTCAGAAGCTATCCATCTTCGCGCACTACGACGGTGTCTGGAGAGCGGAAGGAATCGACGGCACGCTTACAGTTTTGGTCCGTGCCATCGATCGCTGGTTCTGGTTGATTCCACTCACCGCCGAGCGCACCAGCATTGGAGTGGTTCTCGACAGTGAAAATTTTCGCAAATCGAAACTGAGCGCCGAAGACTTTCTCGAACAAGCGCTGGCGGAGCAGCCAATCATCGCAAAACGGATGATGAGCGCGCGGCGCGTGTCGCAAGTTTATGTTGAAGCGGACTTCTCCTATCGCAGCGCAAGATTGCATGGCGACCGCTGGCTGCTTGCAGGCGATGCCGCCGGTTTTATCGATCCAATTTTTAGTAGCGGCGTTTTCCTGGCTGTGTTCAGCGGCGAGCAATGCGCAGACGTTCTTCACGAAGTTCTTGCTCATCCGCGAAAGACGAAGCGCCTCTTCGCGGGTTATGAGCGCGCAGTCAATCGGGCGATGGATATCTATCTCCGTTTTGTCGACGCGTGGTACACGAAAGAGTTCATCGAAGTTTTTTTGGCGCCGCGCAATCTGCTTGGGCTTGCGCCTGCAGTAAACGCAGTGCTTGGCGGAAACGTTGGCAACAGCTTCGCCATTCGCTGGCGCATGTGGGTCTTTTATTTTCTGGTTTGGCTGCAACGTCATCATCCGATCGCGCCGAGGCTCACGCTTGTTGCAAAGAAAGAAGAAACGACGGCGCCTCAGCCTGAAGTCAGTTTGACCGGGTGAAAGCGATGCGAAGACGCATCGCACTCCAAAAGCACTTCGTGCGAAATCCGTGGAGCGCGCCGGTTGTATTTCGCGAAAGCTTTGGGAGTGCGCACGCGTTTTCGCGTCGCTTTGGCTGGAGCCGTGGCAAATACCCCGTGCCATCTATCCCGAGTGATCGCTACCCACTGATTCTTGGTGTTTGGATCATCTTTTCTTGCGTAACAAGTTGCACAACTATTTCATCCCATGAATTTTCTCAACCGAACGCTGGATGGGAGACCAAAACCGGCCAGCTCATGTATCGGAGTCCCAGGACGACACTGATTGGTGACGCG
>JBGPNR010000154.1:0-5268 GCA_041487635.1 Candidatus Udaeobacter sp.
GATTATCTGCCGAGCCCGCTCGACATTCCGCCGGCCAAAGGAATGGAGCCCGACACGCACGAACCGATGGAGGCGCCGACGGACGATAACGGAAATTTCTGCTCGCTTGCGTTCAAACTTTGGAGCGATCCGTTCGTAGGCAAACTCGTTTTCTTCCGTGTTTACTCCGGCACGCTCAGCAAAGGCGATACGGTTTACAACCCGCGCACGAACAAACGCGAACGCATCTCGCGCTTGATCCAGATTCAAGCGGACAAACGCGAAGACATCGAGACGTGTTACTCCGGCGATATCGCCGCCATCGTTGGTATTAAGAATATCACCACCGGCGACACGTTGTGTGATGAGGACCATCCGATCCTTCTCGAACCGCCGTCTTTCCCTGATCCCGTGATCTCAATGGCCATCGAGCCGAAGACAAAGCTCGATCAGGAAAAAATGGGCGTCGCTCTGCAGCGTCTCGCGGAAGAAGACCCGACTTTCTGGGTTTATACGCACGAAGACACCGGCCAAACCATCATCGCCGGGATGGGTGAGTTGCACCTGGAAATCATTCGCGACCGAATGTTCCGCGAGTTCAAAGTGGACGCGAACGCGGGCAAACCGCAGATTGCGTACCGCGAAACGATCACGACCAGCGCACACGGTGTCGGCAAGTTGATTAAACAATCAGGTGGCCGCGGCCAATATGGACACGTGGAAGTGGACGTGCGCCCAGCCGAGCGCGGCAAGGGTCTGGTCGTCGAGAACAAAATCGTCGGCGGCATCATTCCGCGCGAATACATTCCTGCCGTCAAAAAAGGCATCCAAGAAGCGGTGCTCAACGGCGTGCTCGGTGGGTACCCTGTTGTCGATGTTGAGGTCGATATCGTTTACGGTTCGTTCCACGAAGTTGATTCCAGCGAACTCGCATTCAAAATGGCGGCGATCTTCGCCATGAAAGATGGATTCAAACAGGGCAAACCGATTCTGCTGGAGCCGATCATGAAGGTCGAAAACATCACGCCGGATGAATTCCAGGGAGACATTTGCGGCGATCTAAGCCGCCGTCGTGGCAGCATCCATAATATCGAGACACGCGGCAATCTCGCCATTATTCATGCCGAGGTTCCGCTTGCCGAGTTGTTCGGTTACGCGACTGCCATCCGTTCCCTTTCGAAGGGCCGCTCCAGTTATTCGATGGAACCCTCCCATTTCCAACCCGTGCCGGCGAACCTTGTTGCGGCCATTCTCGATCAGAAAGAGGCCAAATGAGCAATGGCCAGCGCATTCGGATTCGATTGAAGGCGTTCGATCACCGCATGCTGGATCAATCCGCCGTCGAGATCGTGGAGACAGCCAAACGCACCGGTGCGCGAGTGGCCGGGCCGATTCCCTTGCCGACATTGGTCGAGAAGTTCACGGTCAATCGTTCCCCACACGTCGACAAAAAGTCGATGGAGCAATTTGAAATTCGCACCCACAAACGGCTGCTGGACATCATCGAGCCGACGGCCAAGACGGTGGATGAATTAAAGAAACTGAATTTGCCTGCGGGCGTTGACATTACGATTAAGATTTAACCCCGAAAGCGTTCGGGGTTCTGAAAGATTTGCAATCGCACGGTCATGAGCATCGGACTTCTTGGACAAAAGATTGGTATGACCAGCGTTTACGACGCGAAAGGTCGATTGTGGCCTGTGACCGTGATCGCGGCAGGCGATAATGTTTTATTGCGCCGTTTGACCGAAGAAAACGAGGCGTACTCTGCGGTGCAGGTTGGGTTCGGTGCGCAAAAGGAATCGCGTGTTACGAAAGCATTGCTTGGCGAGTTCAAGAAGGCGGGAGTCGAGCCGCAGAAGTTCGTGCGCGAGTTTCGCCTCACAAGCGATCTTCCCGAAGGCGAGATCAACCTGAGTGTTACGCAATTTCAAGCGGGCGATTACGTGGATGTGATTGGCCGATCCAAGGGAAAAGGATTTCAGGGCGTGATGAAGAAGCACAACTTTCATGGACAGGGCGCGGCGCACGGTTCGAAGACGCACCGGCGCATCGGTGCGGTTGGCAATCGTTCTCCGCCAGGACGGATTTGGAAGAACCAGGGAATGCCAGGTCACCTCGGCCACGAGCGCGTGACGGTGCAAAATCTTCAGGTGATGCAAGTGCGCGAGAATGAAAACATTATTCTTGTCAGCGGCGCAATTCCGGGAGCGAACGGCGGCTATGTGATCATTCGGCCGGCCATTAAACATCCCGAACGCGTAGTGGCGCTACATGCTGAGCACCGAAAGCACGAGGAAGAAGAGAAAGCGAAGAAGCCGAAAACCATAGCTGAGTTGGCGCAGAAGAAATGAGCGCGAAAGTCTTGACGAAAACCGCGGCGAAAGAAGCGAAGATCGACATCATCGAAGATGGTCGCGGAACGCAGGCTGTCCACGACGTGGTCGTTGCCATGCGCGCGGCGCGGCGTTCCGGATCGGCTAACACTAAGACCAAGGCGGAAGTAGATCTGTCCGGTGCGAAACCATGGCGGCAGAAAGGAACTGGTCGCGCCCGCGCCGGTTACAAATCGTCGCCCATCTGGCGCGGCGGTGGCGTCGTTTTTGGGCCAAAGCCCCGCGATTATTCCAAAAAGGTCTCAAAATCAGTGCGGCGTCTCGCCTTTCAAAAAGCCCTGAGCGAACGGATCAAAGCAGGCGACGTACTAGCGATCGATAAGTTCGCCGTTTCGGAAATCAAAACGAAAGCTTTTGTCGATCTTGTCCGGAAACAAACCGACGCCGAGAAAGTGTTGATCGTTTCCGATTCGTTCGACGACAGGACTTACAAATCGGCGCGCAACGTGAAGCCTGTGAAACTGGCGACCGCGGCTGATGTGAACACCGAACAATTGCTCGCGTTTCAAAAAATTTTGGTGACGTCGAAGGCGCTCGAAAAGTTAGCGGAGAGATTCAATCCGCCTACGCAGGAGGCTAGTCCGCGATAAAATGAACGAGCCGCACCAGATTGTTCAGACCGCCTCATTGACTGAGAAGTCGACATTGATGAGCGAGAAGCTGAACAAGTACGTCTTCCGCGTCAGTCCGAAGGCGAACAAGGTTCAGATCAAGAACGCAATTGAGCGGCTTTTTCAGAAGACAGTCGTGGACGTGAACACTTGTAATTACACCGGCAAGGAGAGACGTGTGCGCGGACCCCTGGGACGCCGTCCGCGATGGAAAAAAGCGATCGTGACGTTGAAAGAAGGCGAGAAGATCGATTTGATCTAGTGGCAAAAAGTTATGGCTTTAAAAGAATTCCGCCCGCTAACGCCGACGCTCCGTTTCAAGTCGCTGCCCGCGTTCGATGAAATCACGAAGCGGCACCCTGAAAGAACTCTCATTGAGCCGAAGAAAAGGACCGGCGGTCGCAACAACTATGGCCGGCTGACGTCACGGCACCTGGGCGGTGGTCACAAACAAAAATATCGCAAGGTCGATTTCAAGCGACGCAAGCGCGGTGTTCCGGCCGAGGTTATAGGGATCGAGTACGATCCGAACCGCTCCGCCCGAATTGCTCTCATCAAATATGCCGATGGCGAGTTGAGTTACATTCTCGCGCCAAACGGAATGCAAGTCGGATCGACTGTCAGCGCTGGAGATCAAGCTGCACCTGAACTGGGAAATGCGCTGCCGCTACGAGTCATTCCTCTTGGCACTAACATTCACAATATTGAACTGAGTCCAGGCCGTGGCGGTCAGGTTGCGCGCAGCGCCGGACAACAGGCGACATTGACGAATATCGAGGCGGGTTACGCGTTGGTGAAAATGCCTTCGGGCGAGATCCGACGGATTCACGAAAACTGCTTCGCTACGATTGGCCAGGTAGGAAACGTCGACCACATGAATGTGGCGAGCGGCAAAGCGGGGCGCACTCGGTGGCAAGGACGCCGGCCACATGTGCGCGGCATGGCGATGAACCCGATCGATCATCCGATGGGCGGCGGGCAGGGGAAATCAAAAGGAGGAGGCGGCCGTCATCATCCAGTTAGCCCATGGGGACAACTTGCCAAGGGATTCAAAACACGCAGCAAACATAAACCCAGCGACCGTTTTATTTTGGAAAGGAGAAGGCCGAAGAAGAAAGCGTAAGGACGATTCGGAGATCACGAATTGCTTGCAAATTATGGCTAGATCGTTAAAAAAAGGACCCTTCGTCGAGTTGCATCTTCTGGAGAAGATCGACAAGATGAATAGCTCGGGCGTAAAGAAACCAATCAAGACCTGGTCGCGGCGCTCGATGGTGACACCGGACTTTGTCGGCCACACGTTTTTGGTGCACAACGGAAAGACTTTTAACTCCGTTTTCGTCACCGAGAACATGGTCGGTCACAAGCTCGGTGAATTTTCGCCTACGCGCGTGTTTAAGAAACACGGTTCGCATACGGCGAAGGTGACCAAATAATTGCGGATTGTGGATGGCAGATTGGAGATTGGCAGCTCGCGGTTACGCCGCGGGATTGCGCAATTTGCAATCTTGAATTTGCAATTTGCAATTGGGATTTGCGCGCAAGCGCAGGGAAACAGTTCTTTGTCAGAATCCAAGAATGAAAGCGCGGTACACCCAGCGACGGCTGAAGCATTGCTGCAGGAAAACGAACAACTGCAAAAGCAATTGTCCATTGCGCAGGAATCGCTTAAGGCGTTGACGAGTAGCCTGGCGGACTCCAATGCGGATGCGGAAGAGCTCCGCCGCAAGTATTCCGATTTGGAATTGCGAATGGAAGCGCTGGGACTGGCTTCGGCAAACAAGGACCGTGCCAAGCTGGAGCAGCGTTTGCTGGCCGCTGTGAGCGATCTTCAGCTCGCGCAAAAAGAGCGCGATGACTATCGCGACCAGATGTTGCGGTTGAACGAAGCCGTGTTGTGTTATTTGAAAACGTCGCAGGCTGGCGATGCGAAGGCGCTAATGGACGTGGAGGCGCAGCTGCGTAGCATCAATACACTGATTACAAAATCCACCGGCGCGCCGGACCAGCCTGAACCCGGCCTGATGGATGGGAGCGTGATCAGCGTGAAGGAAGAGTGGTCGTTTGTAGTCGGCAACCTTGGTGGAAAACAGGGCGTGAAGATCGGGATGCCGATGCGGGTGATGCGAAATGATCGAAGGATCGCGACGCTGCGAGTAGTCGATGTACGGCAAAAGATTTGTGGTGCGGTGATTCAGGAAATGGATTCAAACAAGGAGAAAATAAGAGTAGGGGACCGCCTCCAGGTGGATGCGCAACCTAATGTGAGTTTGAAATGATGA
>JBGPNR010000155.1:0-5249 GCA_041487635.1 Candidatus Udaeobacter sp.
GGTGATGCGTCCAATCTGGAGCAGTTGCCGGGTCAGGCGTTTGATCTCGTCATTAGTATTTTCGGAGCGATGTTTGCGCCCAAGCCGTTCGAGGTCGCGAAGGAGATGGTGCGCGTGACGCGGCCGGGAGGCCGGATCGTGATGGGCAACTGGATTCCTAATGATCCGACCTTGGTGGCGCAGATCCTGAAGATCAGCTCAAGCTACACGCCGCCACCGCCGGAAGGTTTCGTCAGCCCGATGGCGTGGGGCATCGAGAGCAACGTGATTGAACGGTTTGCCGGCGCAGGAGTTCCGGCAGAGAAGATCTCCTTCGCGCGGGACACGTTTACCTTCAACTTCCCGGGCACGCCCTCAGCGTTTGTGGATGAATTCAGGAAACATTATGGGCCGACCATGAATGCGTTCGAAGCCGCGGAAAAACAAGGACGAGCGGCTGAGCTGCAGAAAGAACTGGAAGAGCTGTTTAACAGCCAAAACAAGAGTCAGAACGCCACGTCCATTCCTGCAACTTTCCTGCGCGTCATGGTCGCGGTTTGAAAAGGCGTGTCTAACGCTCGCTTTTACCGTTCGGGTTTGCCTGGCTTTTTCTTGCCTTGCGGTTGTCCCTTCGGGACAGGGCGACTCCCGCCCCCCATTGGCGGATGCTTTCCTCCCATTTGAGCGTTACGCGCGCCCATTTGGGGATTACGCGACATTTGATTAATTGCATGTGGCCCGTGAGCAGCACCACCTCCAGCCCCGGCTCCTTTGCCGGTATGCATTTTGGCCTGGTTTCCCGCAACGTTCCTTTGATTTCCGGTCTTGAGCTTGTTCCCGTTTGGCCCACCGTTACCTGCTGTCTTACCTGCTCCTGCTCCCTGAAGATTACGTTCAGTTACGTTCCCCGTTTTGTTTCCACCTTTTCCCGCTCCCGCACCAGTTCCGAGTCCTTGTCCTCCTTGACCCTGCCCCGCGCCTGCGCCCTGGCGATTAAATTCGGATGCGTTCCCGATTTTGTTTTCGCCTTTGCCAGCCCCAGCTCCAGCTGCAGCCCCGAGTCCCTGTTCGCCGCCTTTGCCTTGCCCCACGCCTTCGCCCTTGTTGAATGACTTGATCGCGTCGGCGTTCGGATTGCCCTTGTTCACGGACGCGCGGAGATTTTGATCTTTGCTTGCCGCCTGCTGACGTGCCAGCTGCTGGGAGGTTGGCGGCATTTTCTTAGCGTTCGCCGCAGCGGCTTTCTGTGCCGCGCTCTCCTGCGCATTCACTCCATTAGGACCGTTAAAGCTCGTACGGTTAGCGTTCAACTGATTGGTCACCGAATTATTGATGTAGGTGTTATGGACAACGTTGGTATTCACGCGCGTCACAGCGGTGTTGTACTGGAAGGTGTTTCCACTCCATCGTCCGCCCCAGTAGCCGTTTCCGGTGTAGCCATAACCATAATTAATGCCTCCATAAAAACCGACAGTTGGTCCCCAGTAACCTTGGTTAAACATGTATGCGCCGTTGCGCCAGCCCCACCAGGACGGGGTCCAAAGCAGACCCACTGATGGCGGAGGGACCCAGACGCCCGGGACCCAGTAATAATCCCCGTCACCCCAGCCCCAGTAGCCCGGAGTCCAGATATAGCCTGCCACAGGGCAGGACGGTTGCTCATATACCGGCATAACCGGCGGAGCAAAATTAACCGATATGTCTACCTGTGCGTACGAGGACGCCCAGGGCAGTGCGAGAAATGCAGCCAAAATAAAGGAACGCAGTTTAGTCATAGTTGTTTTGTAATAGTTAACCAGACCTGGATCAAGAAAGTAGCGAAGAAGAATTAAGAAACGTGAGCGAGAGAGGCCGCGCTGTCTGTAGAATGCGAGATCCTTCGACTGCGCTCAGGATGACAATGCCGCAGGCATCGTCATTTCATTCGGTCGAATGTCTTCTTGAGTAATTCCAAATCAGATGCGCCGCCGGTCTTTTCGCGTGTGGTTTCAATCCACTTTTTCTCCAGCGCGTTTTTGGTGGGGCGATCAGTTTCGTAGAAAACGCCGAAGACACCGGGGAACGGAAGCTGCGCGAGTTTGTACGCGGCGAGCTCGTCGGTGACGTCGTGCCGCAGATCGTCCTCGAGTGTGTTGTCCCATTTCTTTTCCTGGATCACTTCGAAGCTGCCGCCTTTCTTCGGATCGGCTGGATCGAACACGTCCGGGAAAAATTCGACGCATTCAGACAAACATTCGATGACTGAGAAGCCCTGGTGATCGAACGCGCGCTCGATCATTTCCATCATGTGTTTGACCTGTGTCGCATGGGTGCGCGCGATGAACGTGGCCCCGGCCGAGATCAATTTTTTCATCGGATTGACCGGTTGATCGATCGCGCCGGTCGGGTCGGTCTTGCTCTTGAATCCGATGGGCGACGTCGGCGAGGTCTGCTTCTTCGTCAGGCCATACACGAAGTTGTCCATGATGAAATAGTTCATGTTGATGTTCTTGCGCGCGCCGTGATCGAGATGGTTGCCACCAATGGAGAACCCGTCGCCGTCACCGCCGAACAGGAAGACGTGAAGGTCGGGCCGGGCGAGGCTGATGCCGGAAGCGAGCGGGACCGCGCGGCCGTGGATGAAGTGCGCGCCGTGGCCGTTGACGAAATAGGTAAAGCGCGACGAGCAACCGATCCCGGCAAGGGTGACGATCTTTTCGTGTTCGAGTTGGCGTTTCTCGAGGAATTTGTAAAACGCGGCGAGCACCGCGAAATCGCCACAGCCGGGGCACCACGTCGGGTGATCGGCGGTGATCGCCTTTTTGGTGAGTTTCTCTCTGGGTGGAATCTCAGTGGTAGTTACGGAATCACTCATGTCAGTTACAGCAAATTCAAAAGCAAACGTCCAACGCCCAACGTCCAACGCTCAACGTCGAAGTCAGAGGAAGCCAAGAAACCAGGAACTCTGAGCCAGAGCTGCCATTTGGCTTTCTTGGATTCATGGTTTCCAGATTCATTAGTCAAACATTAAACCTGAATAAATGTTTACCACACGGTGCGAAAAACGCGAGTAGTTGACAAGACGATGCGTCACAAAGCGGGGCATTGGCCGGCACACGGTTGGATAGGTTTGGTCCTGCTGGCGATTTGCTGGCCCTTAAACTGGACATTGCCGGGGATCCGTACGGCTTACCTCTTCTTTCCGCTTTGGCTCGGATACATTTTGTTGGTCGATGCGCTCGTGCAGGTGCGCACGGGAAATTCAATCTCGACGACTTCGCGGAAAAATTTTGTGCTGATGTTTGTGGTATCGGCTCCGGTGTGGTGGTTGTTCGAGCTGATTAATCTCCGCACGGCGAACTGGGAATACCTCGGGCGTGAGCTGTTCAGTTCGTTTCAGTTCAATCTGCTGTCCACGATTTCATTTTCTATAGTTGTTCCGGCCGTGTTCGAAACTGCGGCGCTCATTCGCAGCTTCGATTGGATGCAACGTTTGCGTACGGGACCACCCGTCGCTGCAACGTCCGGGGTGTTCCTCGGCCTGTTTGCGATTGGGCTCGCGATGCTGTCGGCGATGCTGGTGTGGCCAAAAATTTTTCACCCGTTCACCTGGACTGCGCTCGTTTTCATTCTCGAACCGATCAACCAGTGGACCGGTCGGCCACATTTCCTGGAGGAACTCCGCCAAGGCGATTGGCGCACGGTCACCTCGCTCTTACTTGCCGCGCTAGTATGCGGGTTGTTTTGGGAGATGTGGAACTACTACTCATTTCCCAAATGGATCTATCACATCCCGGTCCTGGGGTTTTGGCGAATCTTCGAAATGCCGCTGCTCGGCTACGGCGGATATGTACCGTTTGCACTCGAGCTGTATGCGCTGACGAATTTCCTCTGGCCAAATGGGCCGCGCCTGGCCTCACGCGGATGATTAGAAACGCCGTTTGAGATAAACGCTCTACAATTCGACGTTGGGCGTTGGACGTTTTCTTCTCATCTCTAGCCTACTCCCTGCGGCACGATTTCCTTTAACGATTTCACGTTCTCGGGGGCAGTGCCTGCGTGTACGATGGCCGCGCCCTCGCGCGGAATATTTCGTGCAGCAAATGAGCGGCCCTTGAAAACGCGGTCCAAGATTTCTTTTACGCGGAAAGTGAGGCCGTCAGTCTTGGTGACGCTCTGGATCTTCGGTTCGCAATAACGCGCCCGCAAAATCGTCGCGAGCTGGCCGAAACCGTAAAGGCCCTGGTCATTCATCTCGACAGTGACGATGCGCTTGAATTTCTCGAAAATTTTCTCAAGGCCATTCGGCAGTGGATGCACGTAACGCAAATGGACTGCGCCAACTTTTTCTCCGTTTTCGCGCGCCATTTTCGCCGCGTCATGAATTGGACCGTAAGTTGATCCCCAGCCGACGAGTAACGTGTCGCCTTCCTGATCGCCATAAACTTCCGGCACCGGAATTTCTTCGGCGAGTCTACGCAATTTGTTTCGGCGCTTCGCGGTCATCGCCATGTGCAACTTCGGGCTGCCGGTGGGGTGACCCATCTCGTCGTGTTCAAGGCCGGCGAGAAGCGGGTATTTTCCATCGAGAATACGCGTGCCCGGCGGGACGTGCTGCGTGATTTGATCGATCGGATACGGCTTGTGTGTTTGCCGCGGCGTCAGGTCCGGCTTGGGATCGACCATTAACTTCGAGAGATCGGGTTCGTCGAAAGCTTCGATGCGCGTGGCCAGCGACGTGTCGCTCAAAATGAAAACGGGCGTGCTGTATTTGCGGGCGATCCGCGCCGCTTCAATCGCAATGTAAAAACAGTCTTCGACGCTTGCTGGCGCGAGCACGACGCGCGGGCTGTCGCCGTGACTCCCGAAGATCGCCTGATGCAAATCACTCTGTTCGACGTTTGTGGGCAAACCAGTGCTCGGGCCGCCACGTTGGATGTTGCAAATAATGATCGGGATCTCGGCCATGGACGCCCAACCAATCGCTTCGGCTTTGAGCGAAATGCCCGGGCCGGCGCTGCCCGTCACAGCGAGGTATCCTGAGTACGAACAACCGAGCGCGATCGATACCGATGCCAGTTCGTCCTCGGCCTGGACGAAAATGCCGCCATACTTCGGCAGCTCGCGACGAAGCGTTTCCATCACGGACGACCATGGCGTGATCGGATAACCGGCGCCGTACCGCACGCCGCCGGCGATCAAGCCGTAGGCGAGCGCCTGGTTGCCGTCCATTGTGATTTGTGCACGCCCGCTAGCTCTCGGAATGTGCTCGAATCGATAATGCTTCGTCA
>JBGPNR010000156.1:0-5215 GCA_041487635.1 Candidatus Udaeobacter sp.
AATGAATTTGAAGCCGGAGCGGTGGTAAACGAACAACTGCTGCGTGAATCGAATCTCATCCGAGGCCATTTCGCAGGAATAAAAATCCTGGGCGACGGTGAATTGAAGCACGGGCTGAAAGTGGAAGCCGATAAAGTCAGCGCGACAGCACGCGAGAAAATAGAGAAGGCGGGTGGAACGATTACGCTGCGCGAAAAAGGCGTAAAAGCGATAGGGCGCGCCGATGCCACTGCGGCAAATGAAATTTCGGCGGAAGAACAATCCGGCGAACGTGCACCAGAGGCGACCGGCAAGGAAGAGTCGGCGAGGAAACCGTCGGCGAAAGCGAAATCGCGGGCAAAAAAGAAAACATCGCGGAAGAGCTAGCTTCCTAGCACATGATGTTTCAAATTTAGCGGATGGTTTCGGCCTTTCTAAACACGGTTAAGATACCGGAATTGCGCCGGCGCATTTTGTTCACGCTGGCGGTAATAGTGATTGTGCGCCTGGGCGCTGCCATCACCACTCCCGGAGTCAACCAGGCCGTGTTACAGGAATGGTTTCGCAGCTCTTTGAGCCAGCGCACCGGCGGCGGCCTGGCGGCGCTCTTTAACTTGTTCAGTGGCGGCGCGCTTGAGAATTGCGCGATCTTCTCCCTCGGCATCATGCCGTACATCAGCGCATCGATCATGATGCAGTTGCTTACCGCGGTCATTCCACAGCTTGGCAGGCTGGCACGTGAAGACGGTGGACGGCAAAAGATCATGCAGCTAACGCGCTACACGACACTGGGGTTGTGTCTTTTCCAAGGTTATCTGCTGGCGCTGTCGTTTCAGCACCCCGAATCGTATCACACCATGCTGCCGGGGATCACTGACACCATCAGGAACCTCGGAATTCCGTTGGTGGATGATATTGGCTGGAAATTTCGAATTATAACAGTGATTTCCCTGACAACGGGCACACTTGTATTAATGTGGATGGGCGATCAAATCACCGAGCGCGGCATCGGCAACGGGATATCCCTCATCATTACTATTGGCATTGTCGCGCGCTTGCCGGCCGCACTCGCGCAGGCATGGAAAACTTTTGTACCGTCGGCGCAGAGCGGATCGAGCCAGGTGAATCCGATGGTGCTTGTGATGCTGGTATTCTTCTTGATCATAGTGATCGCCGCAGTGATCACGATCACGCAAGGCGTGCGGAAAATCACCGTGCAGTACGCTAAACGAGTCGTGGGCCGCAAAATGTACGGCGGGCAGACGCAATACATGCCTTTGAAGGTGAATTATGCCGGCGTGATGCCCATTATCTTCGCCTGGGCGCTGCTTCTCTTTCCGGCGACGATTGTTCAGTACGGATTTAGAAACAGCCCTACAGCTGCGCGGATTGCCAGTGCGCTTTCGACTGGCTGGCCTCATTATGTCGCTCTTGCGGCAATGATTTTCTTTTTCAGTTATTTCTGGGTCGCGACGCAGTTCCAACCGGTACAGATCGCGGACGACCTAAAGAAATACGGTGGTTACATTCCGGGCGTCCGGCCAGGGAAACCAACTGCCGACTTTCTTGATTTTACGATGACGCGCCTCACGTTTGCCGGTGCGATTTTTCTGACGCTGATAGCAGTTTTACCAAGTCTTCTGAGCCAGTCGTTGAACGTGCCCATGATCACAGCGCAATTCTTTGGCGGCACCAGCTTATTGATCATTGTGGGCGTCATGCTCGATACCATGCGCCAGGTGGAGACACACCTGATTCAGCGGCATTACGATGGGTTTTTGCGCAAGGGCCGGATTCGGGGCCGATCATTTGATCGCGCTTCGTATGCCCGCGGCGAGGCAGCAGCAGGCGGGACGCTGATGTGGCTGTACGTGGGGATCGCCGCGCTGGTGATTGCCGGGGTCGCCATTTTTCTTTACGGGCGATAGGTGAAAAAGCGGCTTGTTCTTCTTGGTCCTCCCGGTTCTGGCAAAGGAACCCAGGCAGAAATGATTACGCGCCACTTCGGCATTCCCGTTACGTCTCCTGGCGCGATCTTGCGCCGTGAACGAGATCTCGGCACACCTCTCGGGCAGGAGACTGCTGAAGCGCTTCGAAGCGGCGGACTGGTGTCGGACAAAATCATCATTCAATTAATCGAGGACTGGTTGCGCTTGCATGGAGGTCACGGTTTCGTCTTCGACGGTTTTCCTCGCACGCTGCCACAGGCCGAGAGTTTGAATTCCATGTTGGCAAGGTTGCGCACTGCCTTGGATTTGGTGATCTGGCTGGAAGTGTCGGAGGAGACTGTCACGGACCGTATCGCGGGCCGGCTTCAATGCGGCGAATGTGGTTTTACCACCAGCTCATCGAGCGCACAGTTTGCCAATCGTCCCGTATGCCCCTATTGCGACGGGCGATTGGAGCGCCGCAACGACGATGACTTGGGCGTGTTGCAAACGCGCTTGCAGGAGTTCCGGACCAAGACCGAACCGCTAGCCTCCTTTTATAAAAAAATGTCAGTATTGCGTCGGATCGACGGTAACCGGGATCGCGAAGCGGTCTTTGGCGATATCTCGCGATTAATTGAAGCGAAGAACGCGAAATGATCCCGATCAAGAACGCCAGGGAAATCGAGAAGATGCGGCAGGCGTGTCGCACGGCGAGCGACATCCTGGATCACGTTCGCGACTTGGTTCGCCCTGGCATTACGACAAAGGAAGTCGACGAAGCGGCAGCGGACTTCATGAACGAAGCCCACGTTAAGAGTGCATTTCTCGGTTATCGCCTCGGGCACCGCGTTTTCCCCGGTAATATTTGCATCTCGCTCAACGACGAAGTGGTCCACGGCATTGGCAGCCAACGGCGAATTCAATACGGTGAGATTGTGAAACTGGACATCGGCATAATTCAGGATGGCTGGGTAGGTGATAACGCCACGACTGTGCCGGTTGGGATCATTGATGAACGGACGGATCAGCTTCTGCGTGTCACCGAAAATGCGCTCGCGCGTGCAATTCAGGCTGCTCGAGAAGGCCGGCGCGTCGGCGACATCTGCGCCGAAATCGAGGATGAGGCGCGACGCTCTAGTTTTTCAGTCGTGCGCGAATTTGTCGGACACGGGGTGGGGCGCAAAATGCACGAGGAACCGCAAATTCCGAATTACGGTAAACGCGGCAGCGGTCCGAAATTAAAAGCAGGAATGACGCTGGCCATCGAGCCGATGATTAACATCGGCACGTCCGACGTAAGATTGCTAGACGATGGGTGGACGGTGCGCACTGCGGATGGAATGCCCTCGGCGCACTTCGAGCACACTGTTTTGATCACAAAAGACGAGCCAGAAATTCTGACATGGCGCGCAAAGACGCAATTGAAGTAGCAGGCACAGTGGTCGAGCTGTTGCCAAACACCATGTTTCGAGTTGAGCTGGCAAATGGCCATCGTGTTCTGGCCCATATATCCGGCAAAATGCGTTTGCACTTCATTCGGATCTTGCCAGGTGACAAAGTTATGCTAGAGATTTCACCTTACGATTTGTCGAAGGGGCGAATTACTTATCGCCAAAAGTGACAACGCGGAGACGTCCCGCGTTTCCATTTCGCAGATTATGAAAGTACGACCATCAGTAAAAAGACTTTGTGCCAGTTGCAGGATCGTGAAACGCAAGAACGTATTGCACGTGATCTGCAAAAACCCGCGCCATAAGCAAAGACAAGGATGACCGCTTCAACGCTTCATCCCTTTAACGCTTTAACGGTGCTGGTTGAAGCGATAAAGCGTTGAAGAGTTAAAGCGAAAGAAGATTCAGTTAACACCTAAAGAACATGCCCAGATTACTCGGAGTTGAAATTCCAGCAGACAAACGCATCGAGGCGTCGCTCACTTATATCTACGGGATCGGTTTTAGCACAGCCAGGCGCATTCTCGAGCAGACCAACATCGACCCGAACTTGCGCGCGAAAAATCTTACGCCGCAGCAGTTGAACGAAATCATTCACGCCATCACGAACAACAAGCTTAAGATTGAAGGCGACCTGCGCCGCGAAGTGCAGGGTAATTTGAAACGTCTTCAGGCAATTAATTCTTATCGCGGCATCCGTCACCGGAAAGGCTTGCCCGTGCGCGGGCAGCGCACGTCCACAAATGCCCGTACGCGCAAAGGCCCGCGCAAGACGGTAGGTGTGATCCGCAATCCCGAAGCGAAGGCCGGCAAAGTTTAACGGCTAACTAAAAAATCATGGCTGAGTCAGAAGAAGCAACTAACCCAACTCCCGAAGAACCGAAAAAGGAGGAGTCGAAGCCAACGCCGGCTCCCGCGGATTCCCCGGAAGGCGAGACGGTAGTGGCTTCAAAGGCTGACACACCGGAAACGAAGGAGCCCAAGCCAACGCCAGCTTCCGAGGCTTCGCAGGAAGAGGAGAAGGCGCCAGCTTCAAAGGCGCAGGAAGGCGAGAAGGCGTCAGCTCCAAAGGCTGACGCAGCCAAACCTGCAAAAAAACCAGCCAAACAAAAAAAAGAACAGTCAGCTCCGGCCGCGGGAGCTTCGGAGAATCTTTCGCTTTCAGCCGATGATGTCGAGAAGCCGAAAGTCGTCAAAGCCAAAGGCAGCAAGAACGTTCATTCGGGCATCGCGCACGTGCTTTCGACGTTCAACAACACAATCGTAACAATCACCGACATGAAAGGCAACGTGATCGGGTGGTCGAGCGCCGGCAAAGTTGGCTTTAAAGGTTCGCGCAAGAGCACCGCTTACGCGGCGCAGATGGTTGCGCAGGACGCCTCCCGGCAGGCGATGGGCCACGGGCTGAAAGAAGTGGAAGTTTTGGTAAAAGGACCGGGAGCGGGACGCGAATCCGCGGTCAGAGCGTTGCAAGCAATCGGGCTCGATCTCACCGTGATCCGCGACGTTACTCCCGTGCCGCATAACGGTTGTCGCCCGCCGAAACAACGCCGCGTCTGATGCTATCAACTATTAACTCTCAACCATCAACTTTCTGAAATGGCCAGATACACAGGACCGAAAACGAAAGTAAGCAGGCGCTACGGCGTGCCGCTCTTCGGCCAGTCCAAGGCACTTGAGCGGAAAAATTATCCGCCCGGCATGCATGGCCCCCGAGGTTTCCGGCGCAAACAATCCGATTATGCCATTGCGCTCGGCGAAAAACAGAAGCTGCGCTATCAATACGGACTGCTCGAAAAACAGTTCCGACGTATTTTCGAAAGCGCACTGCGCAAGCGCGGTGTGACCGGTGAA
>JBGPNR010000157.1:0-5213 GCA_041487635.1 Candidatus Udaeobacter sp.
GCTTCCCGCCGACGTAGCTCAGCTGGTAGAGCAGCGGTTTCGTAAACCGCAGGTCACGGGTTCGAATCCCGTCGTCGGCTCCAGCCTCCCTTTTCATCGTGGCTTTTGCGTTGCACAGCTCCAAGACTACGGCCTGGCAGGAAGGCGACTGCGACTGCTTTGTGTTCGCTCATCAAACGTTGAGCGTTGAAATTCGATTTCAGAAAAACTTTGCATGACAGATTCCTCTGCACGTGCCAGCTCCGTCTCGATCGTCATTCCTACTTTGAACGAAGAGGAAAACATTGAGCCATTGATTTCTCAAATCACTGCATGCGCTGTTCCTTTTCTGGAAATTTTGTTCGTTGATGATCATTCCACGGACAACACACGCGGCAAGATCCACGATCTCGCGAGAACTCAGCCAATCCGCTTAATTGAACAAGACAGAGCAGACCTCGGATTAGCTGGCGCAATTATGTCGGGCGCCCGCGCTGCGGAAGGAGAGATTCTTCTTGTGATGGACGCGGACCTGAGTCATCCGCCCGACCGAATCAACGATCTGTTGGCACCGTTATTTACCGATGCTGCAGATTTGGTAGTTGGGAGCCGATATGTAAGAGGCGGGTCCACACCCGGGTGGCCCATCTGGCGGCGGATCGTGTCCCGAACGGGTGCCGCCCTCGCCTATCCATTGACCGGTCTGCACGATTCGATGTGCGGCTTCTTTGCTATTGGCCGTTCCCGGCTGCTCGACTTGGCACCGCAAACCAGCGGTTTCAAAATTGTCTTCGAGACGATGATGCGCGCTCATGGCACGCTACGTGTACGCGAAATTCCCATTGCTTTTCGTGAACGCGCACGCGGGAAATCGAAAATGTCATTCAGCGTTGCACTGCGATTTTTTTTCCGATGGCTACGCGCAATGTTTCAGCATCTGGCCTGGGGCAGCTATCACCGTGAGAAAGGTGGAAGCGTGGGTAGCGCAACGGAAGTCTTACATCAAAAGGCCCCAGGAAAGTAGCGCTGAGGCGTCGCGCCAGACACGGCTCGAGCTATCGCCCAGCACAACAACGATGACGTCTCTGCCCGGGCGCGTGCCGCTTGCAATCAAACATTTGCCTGCGGCGTCTGTGTAACCGGTTTTCATCCCGTTGCAGTACGGGACGCGTCTGAGAAGTTTGTTCGTATTTTCAAGCTCTCGGGTGCGGCCATTGGCGTACCGGAAGACAAGCTGCGGAAGACAAACGATGGATCGAATCGTCTGATTGGCGTAGGCAGCGCGGGCTATAAGCGAGAGGTCGCGCGCGCTTGAGTACTGCCCCGGCACTGGCAAACCATTTGGATTCACAAAGTGTGAATGCACGGCTCCAAGTTGTTGAGCGCGTCTATTCATCACCTCCGCAAACGCCTCGATACTGCCCGCATTGTCCCGTGCCAGGCATCGCGCAACGTCATTGGGGCTTTTCACCAATAAGGCGCGCAGGAGATCGATCCGCTGATAAGTATCGCCTGCTTTAATGTTCAACTTCACCGGGTCGGCCATCGTATCTGTAGGCTGCACCGTGACCGGCCGATCCAGAAAACCGCTCTCCGCTACAATGAGAGCTGTCAGTAATTTTTGCGTGCTCGCTGCGGGTCGTGTTTGGTCCGCGTTTTTTTCGTATAGGATTTTTCCGCTGTTCGCGTCAACCACGATCACTGACGCCGCGGTGGTTTTCGGTATCCCTTCGGGAGTGAACTCGGTCGGCGCGGGAATTGTGTCCTGAGTGTCTTGTTTGGCCTTTGCGCGTTTCCGGTGCGACGAAGCATCACTTGATTTCGAGCTTTTAGTCTTCCGAGCGGATTTAGACTCAGCGTCGGCATCGTCCGTGTCCGTGTCTCTGGCTGTGACAGCCTTCGCTTTGCGAATGGGGCCGGAAACCCCGCTCGGTCGCACTGCCTCGGAGTCAGCTGCATCCTGACTCCAAGCGCTAAGCGCGAATGCTGAGAGGAGTGCGCAAAGAAGGAGAGTTCGTTTGCGCCACATCATGGCCGGGACATTAGAGACAAAACTTTCGCGCGCGCAAGCGCCGCTGATCTTCCGCCGGAGCGCCTACGATTTTCGCGCGCGCTCAATTAGTTCGATTTCATAGCCTTCAGGTGCATCAACGAAGGCGATTCTGCCGCCACTGCTTGGATGTGGCCCGTCCGACAGAGGGTAACCTTTAGCGGCTGCGTGTTTCGCAAACTTGTCCAAATCATCCACTTCGAATGCGAGATGCGTCAGATCGGGGCCAACTTGCACCGGACCGCTTTGATCAAATTTGCAAAGCTCGATTTCTTCGTCGCTGCCTGGCGCTTTCAAGAAGACAAGCTGCGATCCGCGGCCCGATGTCTGACGTCGAACCTCTTCAAGTCCGAGCACATCCTTGTAGAAAGAAACCGTTTTCTCCAGGTCATGTACGCGATAGCGCGTGTGCAGCAATTTCTTGACCATGGCCTACGTTAGTGTGGGGTCACACGGATTCAAATCTGCGGCAAACATATGCTACCACAGTATTCTTATGTTTTAGGGCTTTGCCCCGTTTGCTTTTGCCGTCATCTCGAGCGAAGTGGAGAGATCTCTTGCTGATATTTGAAATATCCAGAGATTTCTCGACTTCGCCTCCAGCTTCGCTCGAAATGACAGCGAGACAGTTATGAAAAAAATCGGAATTCTTTTTGGCCAGGAACAGAGTTTCCCGCCGGCATTTGTCGAGCGGGTGAATCGAAAAACCGGCGGCAAAGACATCGCCGCAGAATTCGTCAGGATCGACAAAGTAATTCAGGGCGAGCCGTGCGGATACGACGTGGTGATCGATCGCATCTCGCAAGATGTGCCTTTCTATCGCGCGTGGCTGAAAAACGCGGCACTCACTGGGACAGCTGTCGTAAATAATCCGTTTTGGTGGAGCGCGGACGACAAATTTTTCAACAATGCGCTTGCCACGAAGATCGGCGTCGCGGTTCCGCGAACAGTGCTGCTCCCATCGAACCAACCGCCGCCGGACACGAACGACAAGTCATTTCGCAATCTTGGCTATCCGCTCGATTGGGAAGGAATTTTCAATTATATCGGCTGGCCGGCATTCTTCAAACCGTTCATCGGCGGCGGCTGGAAGAACGTCTATCGATTGCATAATCGCGACGAATTTTTCCGCGCGTACGACGATACTGCCCAGTTGGTGATGATGCTCCAAGAGGAGGTGAAGTTCGATATGTACTTCCGTTGCTATTCGATTGATCAGCGCCACGTCCAGATCATGCCCTACGAGCCGCGGCATCCGTTTCATTTGCGTTACCAAACCGAATGGCACGCGCCAAAAGAAATTCTGCAAAAGGTCGAGGAAGGCGTGCTGAGGCTGAATGAGTATCTCGGTTATGATTTGAACACAGTCGAATTTGCTATTCGCGACGGCGTGCCGGTCGCGATCGATTTTTGCAATCCTGCGCCGGATTGCGAAGCGGCGTGGATCGGTCAGGAAAATTTCGAGTGGGTCGTGGAAGCAATTTCGGAAATGGCCATCCGCAAAGCGCGCGAACACTTGCCGGGACGCGACAATCTAAGCTGGGGCAAGTTCATGCAAGCCGCAGTGACGAGGCGTGAGTTGGACGAACTAGGAAAATAAAAATTATTGACTGGCCGTCTTTGTTACAGGGCAGATGCTAGCCGACCTGCCTCTAGCGATCCGCGCCCTCCGAAATAGGCTTCACCTTAGTCAAGAGCAGCTTGCCCAGCGGCTTAACGTATCTTTCGCCACGATTCCGCAATTTCATTCTCGCGCACAGCAACAGAATTGTGCAGGACGACGCGGGAATTCCGCTGGCTTACTTTGACCCAGCCAAATGGAATCTACGTTTGTTCGGCAATTACCTCGGCCCGATCGAGCTGTTCAAACAACATTACCAGCCCAAACTGCAAGAGCTCTTCGCGCAAAGCAATCCGCCACAGCTTGACTTCGGGTTCGGCTATCGGTGGAAGCTATAGCGCGGAACTTGTTCCTGCTTGATCCATCCAATCCGAGGTGGCCATTTTCTGACGGCTATACTACAGCAAAAGTTGAAGCTGCGGGCGAGAAGAATTAATCAAGTTGGCGAATTGCTGCTTTGGACGACGATGATTTGCAGCCCCTTAGGAAAAATACGCTCGGAGGTGGTATTTATTCCGAGTCGCCCGTGATGTGATGAAAGAGATACGCTTAAAAATAGCCGAGCTTTTCCAAATCGACGCGCCGAGCCGAGATGATGCTAAAGATTTAGCCGAAGTGACAGCGTATGTCCTGAAACATTACGCGTTTTTGCCGAAGCCAATCGTGGTCACGATTGACGGCGACGAGATTACGCTTTTCCGTCACGAAGCAGGGCGGGCCGACAATCAACGTTCGGTTTGATCCATGGACGGCACAGTTCAGCGGACAAGGAGTTCGTTTTACCTGGAGCGAATTAATGTTCCGTCCAGAAGTCTGTTTGAACAGATTTTTTTCATGAAAGTGCGACGGTCATAGACCGCCGCTGCAGAAGACCTAGCCTTCGGGCGCGAGTTCTGGAGCAGCGACCACTCGTGTCGGGACAAGCCGCAGTCCTGTGGCAATTGTTTCCTCAGTCACCGCAGGACCGGCCTCGTGATATTCGGCGTCTCCGTTAACTTGCCAGAGATCGTAAAGCTTCGTGTCAGCCAGAATATTTTCATCTGCTCGCCGCGATCAGCCAGTTCCGAGGTAAACCTCCTAACGAAATAGAAACAGGTTCTTCGATTTTCAATTTTAGCCCGCTTCAAGATCGAAGCTTGGTTTGACCGCTTCACGCAAGGCGGTGGAATTTCCTTAGTCCACGAGCGGCGGTCCCCGTCCACCATGAATTGCACACACAGAATGACTCCAGCAACTGAAGGTTTCTACGACCAGCAAATCATGAACAGCATTCCGCTTGGAAATTACGCGACGGTGTCGCGGAATTCCGTTGGCCGTTCGCCAACGGCCTTCGGCGGCGTGGCAAAAAGCCAGACAGTGTCTGGCCAATCTCACAAACTCCCGGCCGCCGGTCGAGGCGCGTTCAGAAAAGTGGGGACAGTGTCGGCAAAATTCGAGGCGATGCTGTCTCGCGTAATTCTCTCGACAGCGTCTACAGAATTGTCGCAATCAAAAATCAGACGGCGTCTGCGAAATTCGGCGTCGCAAAGAAACTCGACCGAAGGACAAGTTTCGGCGCGAGGA
>JBGPNR010000158.1:0-5197 GCA_041487635.1 Candidatus Udaeobacter sp.
AGATACATTTCCGATTCGTTCGGCAATCCGCGCTGCGCGATCTCGAATTCTTTCAGCGCCTCATCGTAGTTGTTGTCGCCGTAGTAATACGAGCAGCCACGGGCCAGATGCGCTTCGGGCAGGTCCGGCTGCAGTTGCAGAGCACGCTCGGCCAGAGCGCGCGCTTTTTCGCGCCGAGCCGGCGTGGGATCGAACGTGTGCACGAACCAGCTTTCCAATTGCGAGCAGCGCGCAATTGCTAGGGCGAAGTTTGGATCCAAGTCGATGGCGCGCTCGAAGAGCTGCTCGCTTTGTTTCAGTTTGTCGAAGTCCTCAAAAGCGCAGGAAAGATTATGCGCCTGGACAAAAGCCAGATAGGCCTCCCCGTTTTGAGTGGGTTTGCGCTCCATCCGAGATTTCTCGCCCGGCGACAGCTTGGCCTGGAGCGCTTCCGCGATTTTTTGCGCGAGATCAGTTTGAATCGCGAACACGTCAGTCAGTTCGCGATCGTAGTCTTCCGCCCAAAGGTGCTCGTCGGTGTCGGTGCAAATCAACTGCACATTCACGCGCACCCGGTTCCCGACGCGGCGAACACTGCCTTCCAGAATGGCACCGACACCCAGCGCCTTTCCGATTTCACGAACATTGGATGCCTTCCCTCGATATGGCATGACTGAGGTGCGCGAAATCACTTTGAGGTCGCCGATCTTGGACAGGTTCGTGAGCACATCGTCCTGAATGCCGTCCGCGAAGTAGGCGTTTTCTTTGTCGTCGCTCAGATTTTCAAACGGCAAGACGGCGATCGACTTGTCAATCTTGTGCGCGGAAGAAATACGGGGGAGGAGGAAAAATCCCGCGATTCCGGAGACGATCACACCGGTTGCAACGAGCATAATCACGTTGCGACGGCGATGTGTTCGAAGCACAGCCACGTCGGGTGTGGCCCGGATACCTTGCGGTGTGACATCAAAGGCCCAGGCGAGAATCAAGGCGATTGGAAAACCGACCAGTAACAGCACAATCACCAGACGCAACGCCCAGTTTGGCAGTTCCCATGCCGGAAACGCGGCTGAACCCAGTTGTATAATGCCGCCCGCAGCTATGACGTAGGCTACCGCCACCCGGTAGACCTTTCGCCGTTTTACTTCCTCGAAGAAGCCGCTCATAGCAACAGATTTGGATTCGCCAGGATTATAGTTCAACGGCGAAAATATAGACATGAAATTGACACGCTGCGTTCACTTTGTGCCGGTGAGCGCGCTCTCTCTCCAATTCTTCTCGTGACCCGATTGTCAGCACGATTCCTGGCGGAAGCGAAAACGAGAAGTCGCCGCTAAGCTTTTGTAGCGTACCTATCGATCAATGCCTGAAAACGAGGATCGTCTCGCACCGGATCCCACATCGGATCAAGTGCGAGGAAGGGAACTGTGACTCCATTGGGAGTACTCAGCGAACGGTCAATAAGCTGAAGAGCCTGATCGGTTTCGCCTGTCCAGGCGTAGATTTGAGCGAGCGCAACAGTCATCTTTGGCCCATCAAGCGCATCCTGAGATTCGGGTAGAAGTTCGACGGCGCGTCTGCCTTCGGCGATAGCCGCGTCCTTCTCGCCAAGCCCCGCCAGAATCATGCCGAGGATTACGTGCCGCGACGCATCACTCGGACCTTCCCGCAAGGCCTTTTCTGCAACGGGTCGAGCGCGTTTGAAGGCAGCGAGCGCCTTCTCTTTATCTTTCGAAAAGGTATGAATCGCGCCCTCAAAAAATTCTCTTGGCTTATCATCGTGAAAGACATCTTGAGGCGATTGCTTTAAAAGTGCGAGAGCGTCCGGGAATTTTCGTTGCAACAGCAAAAGCTGCATCCGTGCGAATGTGACGAGACCGTCTGGATCGACACCTGTCGGAACTTGCGTTAACTCCTTCTCCATCACGCTGAGATCTCCCTTCCAATCAACCGCAAGCCTCGCCTTCTCCGCGCGTGCACCAAATGATTTGGGCGCAGCTTCGATCGCACGGTCTAAAATCTTGTCTGCAGCTTCAAAATTTCTGGTGGCGTAGTAATTGTCGGCAAGATTTTGGAGAATCCAGGCGTCCTTGGGACTGACGGACGCCGCTCTCTCCATATTCGCAGTGGACTCTTTCCATTTGCCCTGGCGACGCTCGATCGCACCAATGGCCATATAAACTTCCGCCGAGTTTGGTAAACTCAGTTTCGCAATGGCGAATTCGTGGAGCGCTGCCTGATAATCACGCTCGCAGTAATAATGATAAAATCCGAGTGCAAGATGCCCTTCGGGCAAATCCGGCTGCAAACGAATCGCTGTCTCTGCTGCGGCACGCGCTTTTTCCTTTCGCGCAGGTGTTGGATCGAAATCGTGGTAAGCCCAATCGTGGACCCGCGCCAGTCCGGCAAACGCTCCCGCGAAGTTCGGATCCAGTTCGGTGGCGCGCTCGAAAAGCTGCTCTGCGTTTTCCGTGTTGGCGCGAAGCGTGCCATCTGGGCGATAGAACAATTCGTGGGCTTCAACAAAGGCCAGATAGGCTTCGCCGTTCTCAGTGGGCCGGCGCTCGATTTGCGCCTTCTCTATTGGCGAGAGTTTCGCCTGCAATTCGCGGACGATTTGTTGTGCGAGATCAGTTTGAATGGCAAACACATCGGTTAAGTCGCGATCGTAGTCTTCCGCCCACAGATGTTCGTCGGTGTCAGCATTAATTAACTGCACATTCACGCGAACCCGATTTCCAACACGGCGAACACTGCCCTCGAGAATCGTAGCCACACCCAAAGCCTTTCCGATCTCACGCACGTTGGACGTTTTCCCTCGATAAGGCATAACCGACGTGCGGGAGATCACCTTGAGATCACCTATCTTCGACAAGTTAGTGAGCACATCGTCCTGAATGCCATCTGCGAAGTAGGCATTTTCTTTTTCGTCGCTCAGATTTTCAAATGGCAGCACGGCAATCGACTTATCGATCTTGTGCGCAGAGACGCGTGGCAGGAGAAAGAAGCCTGCAGCGGCAGAAGTGATCACGCCGGCTGCGACCAGTGTAATGACGTTCCGCCGCAGATGCGAGCCGACTGCGCCCGTTGTTGGCGCCGCTTTGATTCCCTGTGCCGTTACATCAAACGCCCATGCCAGCATAAGCGCGATGGGAAAACCGACCAGCAAAAGTACAATAACCAGACGCAACGCCCAGTTTGGCAATTCCCAAGCCGGAAACGCAGCCGAAGCAAGCTGGATGATGCCACCCGACGCGATGACATAAGCGACCGCCACCTGGTAAACCTTTCGCCGTTTCACCTCCTCGAAGAAACCGCTCATAAAAACAGATTGGGTTTGCATGTGACGATACCGCAAAGGCACAAATTAGACAAAAAAGGTGCCTGCCCCGTTCACTTTACGCCTGTAGCGAAAACCGTTTGGAAATGCGGGCTCTGCTTTTCTCGAGAAACAACGCTGACCTCGATCTCTCGGAAACCGCTTTTTTCCAGGAGCTGGTGCAACTTGACTTCGCTAAACCCAAGCCAGTGGTCCGCATAAAGTTCGCGAGCTTTTTCGAACCGATGACTCAAAAGATCGAGAATGACCAGACGGCCTCCGCGCTTCAAAATTCGATGAGCCGCATCAATAGCGCGCTCGGGGTGAATCGCGTGATGCAGCGCCTGGCTCAAAATCGCAAGGTTGATGCTGTTTTTTGCGATCGGTGGGTCTTGAATATCGCCGAGCCGGTATTCCAGATTATTAAATCCATGTTTCTTCGCCAGCTCTGAGCCGAACTCGACCATTTTGGGCGAATTGTCCACGGCGATGACTTTGCGCGCTTTTTTTGCCAGTAACTGAGACAGTGTTCCCTCACCTGCGCCGAGGTCTGCCACAGTCAGCGGCGGGAGCAACGTGATCAGCGTATGCGCCAGCGCCTTCCATGACCGACCCGGCACGTAACCTCGACCAAATTTCCCGGCGAGTTCATCAAAGTATTTCCTCGCCTTGTCCTGACGCTTGTGGAGAACAAGCTTGAGACTCGTGCGATCCCGCGAGGTTTCAGGCAATTCTCGCGCAAGCAGCCGAGTGATTTCCGCCACGCGTTCCCGCTGTGCGCTTTGCCCGTTGTGGTTCGCGCCGTAATAAACGTTTTTTCCCACACGTCGATCAGCAACGAGACCCGCGCGTTTGAGCTGAGCAAGATGACTGGATATGCGCGATTGGCCCATGCCCAAAATTTGCTGTAACTCCGCAACCGAAAGCTCTTCCTGCTCGAGCAGAAGCACGAGACGCAGTCGGGTAGAGTCTGCCAGCAACCGCAACAAATTAATGGTTGACGCCATGGTACGAGCCAACGATATATCGACGCATCATGATTGGTCAATATGTCGCTGACGCGATAGTTAAATCGTTAAAAGAGTTACATTGTTACAAGCTCCGTCATGATCTCGCGTCCGCTGCATCTGATTTAACGTTGTAACTCTTGTAACCAGTCACTCTCACACCATGTCTCGCCGTTACATTTTCTCTTCCGAGTCCGTCACCGAAGGTCACCCAGATAAAGTTTGCGACACCATCAGTGATTCCATTCTCGATGCCTGCCTCGAGCAGGATCCATTGAGTCGCGTGGCGTGCGAGACGCTTGCCAAGGGAAACCTCGTCGTGCTGGCCGGCGAAATTACCAGCAACGCGAACGTTGACTTTGAGGAGCGGGTTCGCACCGCTATCCGCGACATTGGTTACGTAAACGGCGATTGTGCCTTTCACGCCGACACCTGCCGGGTGATTTGGGAGATGAGCGAACAATCGCGCGACATTAAACAAGGTGTCGATGAGGCGCCGGCGGATGGAAAAGCTACTGCCGAGCAGGGCGCTGGCGATCAAGGGTTGATGTTTGGCTTTGCATGCAACGAAACGCCGGAGCTGATGCCCGCGCCAATCTCGTTTGCCCACAAACTCGGACGCGAGCTCACGCGATTGCGCAAAGCCGGCGAAATTCCCTGGCTGCGACCGGACGCAAAGACGCAAGTCTCGATCGAATATGACGGCTATAAGCCGCTGCGAGCCACGACCCTGGTTGTTTCCTCACAGCATGCCGCAGATGTGAAACAAAAAGAAGTCCGTGAGACGTTGATCGAACTTCTAATCAAGAAAGTGATGCCGCCGGAATGGTTGGATGCGAAGACAACGTATCTAATCAATCCAACAGGCCGGTTCGTGATCGGCGGCCCTGAG
>JBGPNR010000159.1:0-5147 GCA_041487635.1 Candidatus Udaeobacter sp.
CAGACACGTCTCGACCGGCTCACGAGGATGCGTGACGGTCACATTGCTCGACATAATCTCGGCGACTTTCGTTTCCCGTGATCGCTTGCCGCGCAACATCACTTTGCGCGTGTAATCGCGTTCGGAAATGATGCCCACCAGCCGTTCCTGATCCATCACCAGCAGTGCTCCAACATTCTTCGCGTCCATCATCTCGACCGCTTTGAGAACCGTTGCGTCGGGGGAAATCGAGAAAACGTCGTCGCTTTTCTGATTCAAGATCGACCGGATGGTTCCACTAACGTCCATAACTGAGAATTTCACGATAGACTCACACCAGCCTGCGATGCAAAACAAATAAACAACGTGACGGCTTCCCCTTGGCTCGCCGTAGCCTTGGCGAACGCGGCAGCCGTCATACTTAAACTGACGGCTGCCCAAGCCGTCGCTCCTTGTCGGCATAGGTCCGCGGAGCGAGTTTCGGCGGACGTTTTCCATTAACAATCGCGCCCGCAATCGCGACGTACGAAAGCTCTTGTCGATCCGTTGCACAACGCAACATCAATCCGCCACGGCTCATGTCGCCACGTCCAATGAACTCCGACGGGAATCGCAGCCGGTCACGAAAAATTGCCATTAAAACATCCACATACTTGCCCGTGGCAATGCTACCGAGAAGAATGACCTCGCTCTCGACTGGTAGCGTCTGTGCCAGAAGTTGTGCATCGCGCTCAATCGGTAGTCGATAACGCGAATCGTCCTCGTGAATGTCGACCGTGGCGAACTCACGCAGGTCGTCGAGATGAATTCTCTTTTTTGCATCGATAAGCCCGCGCGTGGGCGTAATGACAAAGACACCGGGAGTTCCGCGCGCCGGCCGCGCAAATGCGGTCGCATACGCAATCTTTCCACGAAAGTAGAGGCCGCTCAGAAACGTAAATACTTCCGCGATTGGCGCGCCCTTTTTTCCGCGGAGTTTCCGCGCGAGTTCGAATTGCGCCTGATCGCTCAGAATCATTCGCGCTCGTTGACCTCCGGCGTAAGCGGGTGAGAGAAGAAAGATGCGACAGCAGGCCTTGTTTCCCATCCGTTTCAATTTTCAACGGCACCAGGGGTTGCCGCAAGCCGCGCTCCCCGCTTGCTTTTTAAGTCGCCTGACAAAATAATGCGACGTGCGTTTGGCCTGGCGGTTCAAAACTGGATCGACGACGATCGCAATGGAGAAGAGCATCACTGTTGCATCGGTGATGCATGCCCAGACTTCTTGTGCGTGGGTGCGCAGAAAGCTGGAACGTCATGGCTTTATCGGCAACTTGAGCCACATCCCGATTTCTGGATGCCTCCGGTAAAGGAACTGCATTACCTGAATACTTTGAACAGAACGAGGCGATTCCATCCTCCGCGCTCCGAAGATGAATGCGATTATTGTTTTCTGGAGGGCATGAAAAACCTGAGTGCCCAGTCGTACATCGACCTGCAGAATTACGGCGAGTTGTTCCGACACAAGGGAGCGCTTTTGTCAGGTGACATTTCGCCCGCCTATTCGACCCTGAGCGATGAAGTCATTGAGCGAGTCGTCGATTACTTCCCCAATATGAAGGTCATCTTTCTCGCTCGCGACCCTGTCGAGAGAGCCTGGTCGCAGTTATCGATGGGCGTCCGGCTGGGAATGATTAGTCGGTTTGACGCGACGGATGCCGAGGAAGTAATTCGGAATTTGCTAAATCCAGGGGTGCTGGCGCGCTCGCATCCCAGTAAAACCGTCGCGCGATGGAATCGGTATGTTCGGCCGGAATTCTTTCGCGTTTATTTCTTCGATGATCTGAAACAAGAGCCGGCAGAGCTCCGACGTTCGATTCTCCTTTTTTTGGGCGGCGATCCGAACAAGCCAAGCGGTAAGTTCAAGCCGGATGACAATAGGGATGCCGCCAGGGAGAAGCTTCGGCTGACTTCGAAAGTGCGCGCCGCCCGTATCGCTCAATTTTTTGAGCAGGAACTGAAGGCCTGCGCAGCAGAACTGGGCGGACCGGCCAAACGTTGGCCAGCCCAATACGGCTTTTCAGTAGTCATCTTTCTCGCGCAACTAGTAGACGACTTCGATATCCTTTTCTGGTGCGATTGGATCGCCTGACGCCGGCAAATCAAAGCCGGTCTATTGCTCCTTGAAATAAGCCGTAGGCTTTGCTCGTTCTTGCCTTTTTGATTCTAAGAGGAACATAATGCAGGCATGAAATGGACCTGGCGATGCAAAGCTCGCACCGGCGCCAACGGTCATAAGGAAGCGAACGGGTCTGTTAATGGCGATGCAGGACCCGATTTTTTGTGTGTGGGCGCCCACAAAAGCGGAACGACCTGGCTTTATCAGCAGCTCGACTCCCATCCGGATTTCTGGATGCCTCCGGTAAAGGAGCTGCATTACTTGGATCAGCTGAGCAGGGTTCAACGCACATCTTCTCCGCGCTGCAGAGACGAGCGCGATCTTCGCTTTCTGGAAAACATAAGGATCCTCAGTGCCGAACAGCATGTGGACCTGGAGCGCTATGCCCAACTGTTCGAACCCAAGGCATCGCTCCTTTCGGGTGATATTTCGCCAAACTATTCGACGTTGAGTGATGGAGTCATTCGGCGAGTCGTCGGATATTTCCCGAACTTAAAGGTGATCTTTCTGGCGCGCGATCCTGTTGAGCGCGCGTGGTCGCACTTGTCCATGGAAGTGCGTTACCGCCAAATTGAGCCGTTCGACGCGACCGATATCGACCAAGTCAATCGGAATTTGCTCCGTCGAGGGATGCTCTTGCGCTCGTACCCAAGCGCAATTGTCGCACGTTGGAAACGCAATGTTCATCCAGACAGGTTTCGCATTTATTTCTTTGACGATCTAAAAAGAAATCCCACTGAACTGCGCTGCTCCATCCTCCGTTTTTTGGGTGCCGATCCAGACAAGCCAAGCCGCGGGGTGACGAGGGATTACAACAGTTGGGCAGGAATGGAGAAGCTTCCGCTTACAGATAAAGTGCGGTCGCATCTGGCTCAGTTCTTCAAGAAAGAGCTAAAGACCTGTGCGGCGCGACTGGGTGGGCCAGCCAGAGATTGGCCGGCGCGATATGGCTTTTCAGTACTCTTTTTTCTCTGGGAGTTGGCAGACGATTTCGATCTCTTTGCGTGGTGCGACTGGATTGCCTAGGCGATGCGCAATCAGCCGCGCTCAGCGACCGCGGCTACAGCCTTTGCCCGCGCCCGATTCGCCTGAAGTTCAGCCAGGTGTTTTTCCGACCAGCGGCAAAGCGCTTTCAACGGCTCAATCAAAGTCCGACCCAATCTTGTCAGTGAGTATTCTACTTTCGGCGGCACGACTGGATGAACGGTGCGTTGCACCAGACCGTCGCGCTCGAGGCTCCGCAAGGTTTGGGTAAGCATTTTCTGCGAAATGCCTCCGATTTCCCGCTGCAACCTCGCGTAACGCATCGTCCCGCGCGCGAGAATCTGGATGATAAGAGCGGTCCATTTATCCGCGATTCGATCCAGCACAAGCCGGGACGGGCATTGCGGTTGCAAGACCGAAGGAGGAGCAGACGTTTTAGCCATGGCTTCCTTCTAATCCAAGCACCAGCAGAGCGCAACATTCCAAATCGCCTGTATAGCCTATATTAGGTGTAGTTGACGAATGGATTGGCCAGCTCGAATTTTTAAGATATGACCACGAATTTCGAACCGGGCGCGCGACTGGGATTCTTGCTAAGCGAAGCAAGCTCGGAGCGCCCGTCACATAACGAGACGACAACAGGGGCCGCTGACGCAGCGCTTTTGGATGAATACTCGCGGGCTGTGGTGGGTGCCGTTGAGCGCGTCGCGCCTTCTGTCGTAAACATTGAAGTCCAACAACGCAGCAAAAACCAGCCAGATGGCATTGCCGGAAACGGCTCAGGATTTGTCATTACGCCTGACGGCTTCATTTTGACGAATAGCCATGTCGTGCACGGCGCAACTCGCATTGTGGTGAATCTTTCGGGCGGACGCGATTATCCCGCGCAGCTCATTGGCGATGATCCAGAAACCGATCTGGCAGTAATCCGGATCGATGCACCGCAGTTGGTTCACGTGCGCCTGGCCGATTCTGAAACGTTGCGGGTAGGTCAGTTGGCGATCGCGATTGGCAATCCGTTCGGCTTTCAGGCAAGCGTGACCGCGGGCGTGATCAGCGCGCTCGGGCGCTCGATGTATTCGCAATCGGGCCGGTTGATCGACAACATCATTCAGACAGACGCGGCGCTGAATCCGGGTAACTCCGGCGGACCGCTCGTCAATTCCGCGGGAGAAGTGATCGGCGTGAACACGGCGATGATTCGCCCGGCGCAAGGCATCTGCTTTGCCATTGCAAGCAACACAGCCAGGCTTGTTGCCGGTTGGCTCATTCGCGACGGAAAAATTCGGCGCAGCTACATTGGCGTCGCCGGTCAGAATGTGCCGCTACATCGGCGCATAGTCCGATTTTACGATTTGCCGCTCGAAACCGGCGTGCTTGTTGTCTCAGTCGAGAAGAACAGTCCCGCCGAGCGTGCTGGTTTGCGTGCGGGCGACCTGATCGTGGCCTTTAATGATCAGCCCATCGGGAGCGTGCACCATCTGCACAAGGTCTTGGTCGGCGAACAGATCGGTGTCGGCGCCAGGCTCACAGTTATTCGACACACCGAGAAATTAGAGTTGCCGATCCTGCCGGCTGAATCCCGCGGATAAAACCGTCGACTCTATCGGCAGGCGTGCCGGCTGCCCGCCATTTCGGACGCTTTGCAGCCGATACGGCTGCCTCTACAGTCAAACGAATTTCCCATGAAAATTTTAATCATTGGCAGCGGCGGCCGCGAACACGCCCTTGCATGGAAACTGCGGCAATCTCCACATGCTGAGCGTATCTTCTGCGCACCGGGAAACGCGGGCACTGCCGAAATTGGCGAGAATGTCGCGATTCCCGCGAGTGATTTGCAAGCGCTCGTTCGCTTCGCGAAGGAAAATCGCGTCGATTTAACGGTGGTCGGTCCGGACGATCCGCTTGCCGCGGGGATTGTCGATCTGTTTGCGGCTGCAAAATTGCGCGCGTTTGGTCCGACGAAATCGGCCGCCCGCATCGAAGCGTCCAAAGTTTTCGCAAAAGAACTGATGCGCGAACAGAA
>JBGPNR010000160.1:0-5140 GCA_041487635.1 Candidatus Udaeobacter sp.
AGACCGAGCCCATGAATGCGTATTGAAGAAGATGTTCCGGGCGCGCATCGATATTCGCGCCTGCGTCGATCAAAACGAAGACATTCGTCTCGGTCGGAAGCACGGCCGCGATACCCGGCCGATCGATTCCTGGCAATGTTCGAAGCTTGATCATGCTCGCGGCTACGGCTGCGCCTGTGTGCCCAGCGCTCACTACTGCCTCCGCATCACCGTGCTTTATAAGATCGACAGCCCGGCTGATTGAGGAATCTTTCTTTCGCCGAACGGCGGTCCAGGCGCGATCGCTCATTTCCACCACCTGAGTGGAATGCACAATCTCGATGCGCGAATCGTTGCACTGGTGTTTGCGCAACTCATTTTCGACCTTGGCGGAGTCCCCGACCAGATAGAGCTTCTTGATCTGGAGGTAATCGCGCAACGCCATGACGGCGCCGGCAACAAGATTAGGCGGACCAAAGTCACCGCCCATCGCGTCGAGGGCGATCTTCATCAGTGCGAAACTTTGCGAACTTTAGCCTCCGAATGCAAAATGAAAATGTCGAGAGTTGAAGGGTTGAAGCGGTAAAGCGGTAAGCGAACAAACGCTTTAACGCTACTTCCCCTCGAGCGTCAAAACCTGTCGCCCGCGGTAATAACCGCACGATGGGCAGGCGATGTGTGACGGGACGCTGCTTCCGCACTGGGGACACTTGTTCAGCTGCGCCGCATGCCAGCGGTTGGCCGCTTTGCGCGTGCGTAATCGCATTTTGGATGTTTTGCGTTTTGGGACTCCCATGGCAGGCGGTTATGAAAGCATACTTGAACGAGAAAACAACGTTGAAGCGTTAAACGGTTGAAGCGTTCTAGTCTCCCGCTTCAACGGTTCAACGCTTCAGCGAATCACCGATTAAGCTTGAGTTTATCCAATGCACTCCAATCCGAGCGGCGCTTCGTCTCCTGCTGCGCAGTCTCAACCTGTTTCCCTTTGCAAACCCGACCGCCGTCCCTGTCGCAATGCGGATGCGCCGGCAGGTTTAGCAAAATATCCTCCCGCACAAATGGTGTAAGATCGATGGTCTCTGGTCCATGGAGCTCCATATGCACGGCAAATGCAGGCACTCGGATTTCGTGTACAAAGTTTTCCAGACACGATACGCAGCGCAGTTCCACTGGCTGTGAGAGAGAGCCATTAGCCCACAGCCCGCCCCCTGCAACGCCAACATCAATAGCGTAATGAAGGCAGCCAGCGCAACGAATGCCCTCTGATTCAAGTTCCTGGATTGGACATTCCTCTTCGCCTTCGAGATGCAGACCTTGGGTTCGAATTTGTTTCAGGTGAACCTTCATGAGTTGACCCTCCGAACTTCATCAATCAAACTTCCTGCCCAGCGCTTTAGCTACGCAAACCGGAACAAAACTGGAGACATCGCCGCCGAGACGCGCGATTTCTTTTACAATGCGAGAGCTCAGGTACGTGTATTCCTCCTTCGGCATTAAGAAAATCGTTTCTACTGCGGCATCTAGTTTTCGATTCATGAGCGCCATTTGAAATTCGAACTCAAAATCAGAGACTGCGCGCAGACCACGGATCACCGCTCCGGCTTTTTCTGCTTTGGCGAACTCGACAAGTAATCCGTCGAACTCAGCGATCCGCACGTGATCGATCTTGCCTGCGGTTTCTCGAAGCAGCCCGAGGCGTTCCTCGAGCGAGAAAAGGGGTTGCTTGTCGTCGTTGTGCGCCACAGCCACGATGACTTCGTCAAATAGTTTTCGCGCACGCTCGATCACATCCAGGTGACCATTAGTCACCGGATCAAAGCTGCCTGGATAAATCGCGCGTCGCATCTCCGAAAATTCGCAGAGGAATTTAGAAATGAAAAGCGGATTGGTTGGACCGGCTTCGACTGCGTCGTCTTTGCCTTGCCGAATTTCCGTGGAGCACGAGACTGCGAGAGGTCTCATGGTTGATTCATCGCCATATAAAACTATTGCCGTTGCGACGACGTTTTCTCCTCGGTTCAGACAGGTCCTCGCCGAAGCCAAGCGACTCCGAGAGCGCTTTCCGGCTGATCTTCATCTAATCTTTGCGGGCAAGCGAAATGAAGAAGCGGCAACGAAGTTTCGCGGCGCACTGGAGGAACTCCGGCTTCCCGCCGATTCAACGATTCATTATGAAGAGGGAGATCCAGCCGAAGCTATTTTACGTACTCTCGCTCGGGAGCACATCGACGTAATTGTTGCTGGCGCGCTGGAAAAGGAGGTGGTGTTGCATCCGTTTCTCGGCAATGTCGCACGTCGGCTCGTGCGAGAAGCGCAGTGCTCGGTTATGCTCTTTACGAAACCGGCGGCCAAACCCAAGCCGCTGCGCCGGATCGTTTTCGTAGCCGATCATTCTAGTCACGGATTGCAAGCTTTGAAAAAAACGCTGGCCCTTGCTGGGGCCGAATCGTGCGAGCGGCTTTATGTGATTAGCATCATTACGACGTTTGATCAGGCCCGCGCGTCGATTAGCTCAGGCGCCAGCAAAGGCAAAGATTCCAGCGCACACGACGAGGAGGAAGAGGCGCTGGAACAATTCGTTCTATCCGCAGGCGCAACTGAAGTCCCGATTGAGGTCCGCTGTGTCCGCGGCAATACGGGGTTAGTTGCGTCGGACTTTGTTCAATCGGTAAAAGCGGATTTGTTGGTAGTGGCGCTTCAGAAGAACGGCGAAGCCAGTAAACTACTTCCCAGTAACATTGCTTGGATTACCGATGTTATTCCGTGCAATCTCTGGGTGATCCGTTAAGCGGAAGCTCCAAGTCCCAATACCCAAGTTCCAGAGAAATTCCAATCACCAAGCTCCATATTTGGGCGACTTGTTGATGATTGGAGCATTGGATTTCTCTGGATCTTGGAGCTTGGATTTTGGAATTTGTCTTTCTTTGCATGAACGACGCGCCTGAGTTTCAACCGTACGGATTGCCGCATCTCACGGTTATTTTTCTTACAATCATCCTGCCGTTCGCGCTTGCGGCGATGGTGCGGCGCACAAAATCGCAGCGACTCGAGAAGATCATTATTGGCGTCCTCTCCGCCGTGCTGATCTTGAACTACGTCGTCTATTTAATCTTCATTCGTAGCCGTGGCATTGCCGATTGGCGCCAAATGTTGCCGATGCAAATGTGCGACTGGGGCATGGTCGTCGTGATCGTAGCGATGTGGACCGGAAATCAGCGCTGGTTCGAAGTGGCATACTTCTGGGGCATCGGCGGCACGTTGCAAGCCGTCCTCACGCCAAATCTGCGCTTTGGCTTTCCAGACTGGCGCTTCATCAGTTTTTTTACCTCGCACTGCGGTATCATCGTAGGCGTCGTTTTCCTGATGCTGACCCGGCGATACCGGCCCTATCCGATGTCGATCGTGCGTGTGTGGCTGTGGTCGGAGTTTTATTTTGTGGTGACGCTTATCCTCGATGAGCTCACTGGCGTTAACTATGGATTTCTGCTGCACAAACCGGAGGCGTTTTCCATTTTAAGTTTTCTGTCGGATTCTCGCCCGCTTTACCTTCTGCAATTGCACGGAGTCGCGCTGCTTTTTTTTCTGGTCCTGTATGTGCCATTTGCCATTGCGGATCTAATTCAGCGAGGACGATCGACGGGCGGTTCAGATGAACCGCCGCTACCTGAGGCACGCGGGATGCAGGGTAGGGGCGATTGACCTCAATCGCCCGGCTCGCGAGAGTGGATGCGATCAATGAAACGGAAGCCATTGCGCGTTGGCAAGGTCACGATCGGCGGGAAAAATCCAGCCTTCATTCTTGGCCCGTGCGTTATTGAGTCGGAGAAGTTTGTCTGGCGCATGGCCAAGAAGATCGCTGAGGTGTGCTGCGCCGAAGATGTTGATTTCATTTTCAAGGCTTCGTACGACAAGGCAAATCGGAGTTCAGTGCGTTCGTTTCGCGGAATTGGCGTACGCGAAGGCTGCGAGATTCTTTCCGAAATTGGCCGCGACCTAAAAATACCAGTGACAACAGACGTTCATTCCCCGAACGAAGCGGAAATCGCCGGTGAAAGGATCGATCTATTACAAATCCCAGCGTTTCTCTGCCGGCAAACCGATCTGCTTCGCGCAACTGCGGAAACCGGTCGCGCGCTCAATGTAAAAAAAGGTCAGTTCCTCGCCCCGTGGGATGTGCGAAATATTGCCGAAAAACTGATCGCCTTTGGCAACGCACAATTCTGCTTCACCGAGCGCGGCACAACGTTTGGCTATAACAATCTCGTCGCCGACATGCGCTCGCTCTATTGGATGCGCGAAGCTGGATACCGCGTGATCTTTGATGCGACACATTCTGTCCAGCGACCAGGCGGGGCAGGGGACTCGACCTCAGGTGACGGCGCGTTGGCGCCAGTACTGGCCAGGGCCGCGATGGCCGCGGGCTGCGACGGAATCTTTATGGAGGTGCATGAAAATCCGGCACGCGCGTTGTCGGACGGGCCGACTCAGATTCCGCTAAAGGATTTGCCGAAGCACCTGCGCATGTTAAAGGCTATTCATGCTGCCGTTTCAGGTAGGGGCGATTGACCCCCATCGCCCGGGCAATAAGGGCATCAGTTCTGGAAAGCGCGTCGTTCGGGGCTGCCATGTTGTAAGTCGCCACGGCGACCAAAGGCGGGTGAAGCGCGCCTACCTGCCGTGGGTATTATCGGTTTGGTTATTGTTGGTCTCGCTTTTCGTTTTCGTATTGGCGCCTCCCGTGTCCGGGCAGTCAAAAGGCCGCAAGAAGAAGGGTCGTGCGACAGAGACGGCGAGTGCATCGCCGGGCGAACAAAGTTTAACCAATATTCCATTGCCGATCGGCCATGAAGCCAAAGGCCTTGTGTTACCGGATTTCGATGCCAACGGTCATCTACGGGGAAGAATCGAAGCAGGCACGGCGCATCGGATTGATGAGGAGCACATAGGGTTTCAAAACCTTAAAATTACGACCTACACACCGGATAATCACTCCGATCTGCGAATTGACATGAACACCTCGGTGCTTGACTTGAAAACCCGGGTTCTAAGCTCGCAGGAGCGCACAACAATTCAACGCGCAGATTTCAACATTGTGGGTGATTCAGTGCAGTTCGATACGAACTCGAGAACTGCGCGGTTGATCGGAAATGTGAAGATGGTG
>JBGPNR010000161.1:0-5104 GCA_041487635.1 Candidatus Udaeobacter sp.
GCCAGGTAGCGGTTGCGTTAATCGCGACTGAAACAGCGAAAAGTGAAATCTCGGTGACACTTATCGTGGGCGGTCCGTTTCCTGTGAGCAAAAGGAACATCCACGGGAGAAGAATCATGGCGTAGCGATACGAAAATTGCCAGCTTCCGGGGTTTCCATGACACCAAAGAACGAGCGTCAAGAGCGCTATCGCCATCCATGCGGTGCCTTTGTATCTTCCGCCCTCGCGAAAAAGAAGACATAGGAATGGGCTGGCAAGGAAGATTGAGCATCCAAAGCCGTTTGGTTGGATGTAAGGAAAGTAAGAGATACTCTCAAACCCTTGAAAGAGCATCGTGTAGATATTCCAGGGAATGGCATGGATCGAAAAGAGCCCGTGCTCGTACCAAGGTTCCTGGGGCACTTCGGGGATGTGAAGATAGCCAAAATCGAAAATTGAATGGAATCGCGCGAAGTTATACGCAGCCGTCAGGAGCGCGATTACTGCTGGCACACTTAAAAATCGAATCGCCGTGGGCCCATTTCCCCAAAGCTCTCGCTTGATCTCATTGACGCGGAACCAATTGACCGCGGTTCCGTTTGCCCGGCTCCAGAGAAAGTAAAGATAAAGGGGTAACGTGATCAGCAGCTCGGTGCGATTGCCAAAAGCCAGCGCGAAGAACGCTCCCGCGACAAAAGGCGACGGTCGCACCAACGTGAAATAGATCGCCGCAGTTTCTCCCAGTAACGCGAGACCGAGAGCGATTTGCCACGCGCCGCCGAACCCGAGATTACACCACGTCCACGTCCCAAAAATGGGGAATAAGGCCAACAAAATCCGCCGAACCAGTGAAGTTCCTTCGAGCTTCGAATAATCGGCTCCAAATGCCTTTGCGAGTTGAAAGAAGAAATAAACACAAGAACCGGCAATCAACGCGGCTAATACGTGTCCGGGAAAATTGTGGATTAGGCCTGCTTTCTGCAGAAGTGCGATCGGGACCATGCTAAGCACTGCTCCGAGGGGAAATGCCGAATAGTACCTCTCTCCGTGTGGGATCATCTCGTTAAGCCATTCGGGCGGCTTTTCAGTCAGACCCACGTGGCCGCACAGCAAAGCCGAAGCAATCTGGCTCGTGTAATCCAGATCACGCAGCTTCGCGTTGGTCGAAAAGAAAAAAGCGAGCGCCGCAAACAGCGATAGCGCGATCGCGACCCAAAACCCTTTCACACTCCGCTTCCTCGGCACCTCAGCCGTCATGGGCGGTGGATTCGCCGTTGGAGCGATTGAGCTGTCGCCTGTCATAGTTTGAAACCGGCGGCGACGGCGTCCCGGTGAAACATGCGGACGGTATCGAGCGAGAGTTCGTCAAGGTCCTTGCCTCCGAGTTCGACTAATTTCTTCAGAATATCGTGAGGAACTGTGACGATATGGCAACGGCAGGCGGCGGCTTGAAAGACGTTAAGCACCTCGCGGACGCTTGCCCACAGGAGTTCAGCCTGAGGCAAGCCCCGCAGTATCTGCAACGACTCCTTCATGATGGGCAATGGATCGATCCCGGTATCGGCGATGCGGCCGGCGAAAACCGAAACGATGGCCGGAACATTCGGATTCAGTGCGGCAGCAACCGCTTTCACCTGACTGGGCGTTAGCAGCGCCGTAATGTTTAACTTCACACCCTCGCCAGTCAGCTGCTGGATTAGCGGAATCGAGGATTCGCCACTCGTGTTGGTAATCGGAATTTTGACATAAACGTTGTCCTGCCAATCGTGCATCTTGAGCGCTTGCCGGCGCATCTCGGGAAAATCATCAGAGAAAACTTCAAACGAGACCGGTTTTGATTTGACCTCCTTCAGAACCGCGCAGGCGAAAGTCTCGTAGTCGGTCAGGCCCACCTTTCGCATCAAAGTCGGATTCGTGGTCAGACCCTGGACATAGGGCTTGCGATAAAGGTCCACGATGCCCTGAAGATCTGCGCCGTCTGCGAAAATTTTCACAGGCAAATCCAAGACGCGCTGGCTCATTTCTTATTGAACCTAATCAATGCGATAAAAGCGCAAGCAGAGGATCAAACGCCTGCGTCGCGGAGAAGAGCATTCACGGCATCGCCAAAGTTCGCAACCGTGAAATCAGGCGCGTTGCGCAGGCTCTCTTTGTAGCCGCGTTCGATAAAAATCGCTCGACAACCTGCGGCGCGCGCGCAGTCAATGTCGCGCCAGCGATCGCCGATGACATAACTCGCGTGAAGGTCAATTTTCAGGTCGGCGGCTGCTCGCAGGATCAGGCCCGGTCGTGGCTTGCGGCAATCGCACGTTTCCCCGTATCGCTCGCCTGCGTGATAACAAATCTCTATACGATCGAGCGCTGGCAGCGCCGATTGCAATTTTGCATGCATCGCCTCGACCGCTTCACGGCTCTGCGTGCCGCGGCCCACGTCGGGCTGATTCGTCACTACGACGAGAAGAAATTTCGCTCCCTTAAGTCGCGCGCACCCGTCCGCAACGTCGTCATAGAGTTCGAAATCCTCGACGCGGGACGGAGGATACGGCTGACCGTTGCGGACGACGGGCCGGTTGAGCACACCATCGCGATCCAGGAAAACAGCGCGTTGCGCTACTTCGTGCTTTCCCATTTTGTCTCTGCCACCTTTAGCGCGGGATGGGAGACCAACAGATGCCACACGACAGCTTGAAACGCCTCCGAGTGCGGCGTGACATTCGCGAGATTGACGGTCGGAATCACAATCGCCACATCCGCAACCCGCGCAGTGTAACCTCCATCGCGACCGACGATCCCGAGAAGTGCCGCGCCGCGTTCCTTCGCCAGTTGCAACGCCGCCACCAAATTGGGGCTCACATTTTTTTCCAGGCTCCCTCCACCCACCGATAGAATAAGAAGCGCGTCTTTTTCACAGAGGCGGCTTCCCTTGAGCCATTCGGCGAAAACTGAGGGCCATCCCTCGTCGTTCGTTCGTGCGGTCAGCTCCGAAACATTATCCGTCGGCGCGTAGCATTCGATTCCTGCGATCTTTCGAAAATCGTTCACGGCGTGCGAGGCATTGGCCGCGCTTCCTCCAACGCCCAGAATGAAAAGCCGACCGCCCCGCTCGCGTACGCTTGCGAGTAGCTCGACCGCTTTTTCGCAAACGGCGGGATCCAGTTGCGAAACGATCTCGCTGGTCTCGCGCAGATGTTGTTCGGAGTAACTCATGATCCGGTAAAGGCCGGTTGGCCCATAGCGCTCAGGTCCGACTGTAGGGTTGGGTTGGCTTCAACGCTATTCCTCTGCCCGCCCGCAATGGGGTTGTCTCTCCGGAGAGAGATCGCAGAGCCGCCTTGGCGCCGAGCGCAAAGACAAGAAGTGTCATAAAGGAAATTGGCTGGAAGTAGCGAATGCTGTTACTCCCGAATGTCATTGCCATGGCCATCATGATTGAAATGTGGACAAAAAGCAGGATAGCGTATGGGCGCATGGATCTAAGCGCGATCGCCAACCCTGAGAGCAGAGGCGCCAGCAGAATAAGGAAATAGTAGGGCCAGGCCAGGATGTAATACAACTGAATAGCGCTCTTGGTGGTTGTGCCCTTCGCATATGACAGATGAAAACGGGAAGCCAGCAGCGCTATCAAGTCGTCACCCGGGGGGTTCTGGAAGCTGAAATCCGCTTCCGCACCCTTCTTCATTTTCGCCACGTTCCAGTAACCGACGTAAGTGCGCCAGCCGATGCCAAGGATGCCGAGCGGATCACGCCATAGCGCATGCAGCGCAGTTTTTTTGGCCAGACTGTCAGCCTTCGATTGGTCGGGCTCGAGCTTCGATAACCTGTCGATCAAGCGACCTGGTGTAAAACGCTGACTGTTCCTCAAGGCGGGATTCTTGAGACCGAACTCGTCGCCTCTTCGGATCAAATCCGCGAGGCGGGGATCAGATGCGTCCTGCGGTTGAAGAACTGGCGCCCAATACGCCAGGAGAGTAACTCCAGTCGAGTACAAGTAATCGGGCTCACGCTGAGAGAGCCAACCATTTGCCCGCTTATATCCCGCGTGCAGCAGGAACATCAGCGTCACGCACAGCAACAAGTGACCGGCACAAACTCGAGGGGGCGACGTGGGCGCAGCGTCTTGAGTTGCCCGGCGACGGATTCGTTTCAAAACATCAGGCGCGAAAGCAATCAGGGGCAAAATAATTGTGTTGATCTGCACCAGGAGAAGAAAACTCATCCTGAATCCGATGAGAAGGACCGAAACTGCCTGTACGATAACCAGATCCCGCAAGCGGTGGGTCCTCAAATAGAGGAACGAGTGATAAATCACAAATGCGTATAAACAGAGGCTTATCGCTTCCGTCATCACATAGCGTTCGTAGAGCAACTGAAGAGGGTCAACCGCGCAGAGGAAGCCGAACACGTAAGACCATCGATCCGGGAGCTCAAAGATGACTCGCGTGATCGAAGAAAACAGAATGCAGGTGATCGCGCTCAAGCAGACTTGAACAACCAGGAGGGATGTCAAACTTTCCGTCCAGAGAGCGGTCCAGCGAATGATGTAGCCATAAAAAAAGGAACGATCGGGTGGTATCCAACCGCTCAGCGCAGTCCAAATATAGCTGCCGGAATCGCCCATATAAAGCTTAGGGAACGGGTCGATGGCGAAGAGCAGAAGTTTTAAAGCGAAAATCGAAAAACAAAACAGAATCCAGCGATATAGCGGAGGAAATCTGCCGGCGCCGTTCGTTGTAGATGCGGGCGATGTCATTGGAAGCGCGTCCAGTTGATGGCGCATTTTTCTCGGGATCGCAAGAATTGTCCCGCACGGATGTCGGAAATCTCCAACGATCACGATACGAAGCGGGGAAGCTATCAATCCCGCGTGCGTCGTCGCTATTCTTCTACAAATCGCTAGCCATGTCCCGAACGCATGATTTATTCCTCGCTCTATGAAAAAAGTTTTGGTTACCGGGGGCGCCGGCTACAAAGGGTGTGTTCTCGTCCCAAAACTTCTCGCGGCCGGATACGGAGTCGTCGTTTACGACCTGATGCTGTTTGGCTCCGCAGGGTTGCCGTCGCATCCGAACTTGAAAGTTGTGACCGGAGATATTCGCGACACGACCAAGTACGCGGACGCGGTCA
>JBGPNR010000162.1:0-5071 GCA_041487635.1 Candidatus Udaeobacter sp.
AATGGACATTGCGAGATCGCGAAAGTGAACAGGAGCGTCAATCAGAATTGCGTGATGAGCTCTGGACGCGAATTTCCCAGAACGTTCCGGACGCAAAACAGAACGCCCAAAACGCGCCCCGGCTGGCAAACACATTGAACGTGAGTTTGCTCGGACTTGAGTCCGAGATGCTGCTCATCGCGCTCGATTTGGAAGGTGTCTGCGCCTCCAGCGGATCGGCCTGTATGGTAGGATCAGTCGTCGCGTCGCACGTTTTGCTCGCGATGGGTTTGCCGATCGAGCGTGCGCGCTCCGCTGTTCGTTTCTCACTCGGCAAATGGACAACCGCCGACGAAATCAAGCGGGCCGGGGACGCGATGGGAAAGATTGTTGATCGTTTTGAGACTCGAAAAAACGCCTATGCCGTTGCTTGGGCAACTTGAGTTCGCGTTTCGCAGCACAGGCATCTTGCCTGTGGGGTCCCCGGGCGTCCCGCCTGGCGAGTTCATCATCGAATCGGCAGGCTCGCCGCAGCGAGTCCGTCCAGTGGCGGACAAGATGCCCACCGGCCCCACAGCCGAGACGGCCGTGCTACTGCAAACAGCGCGCGAGTTGTTACGCGCTCTGGGCGCAGCGCGAATTGTAGCGGAACTTTGCGTCGAGTGGAATTCACGTCTCAAAACAACTGCTGGTCGCGCTGATTATCGACGCAAACTAATCTCGCTAAACCCGCGGCTGTTGGAACATCCGGACGAAATCGATCGCACGTTGCGCCATGAACTGGCGCATATCCTCGCTCAATTTCGCGCTGGTGGTCGCAGAATTCTGCCGCATGGCGGCGAGTGGCGCGCTGCATGCCGCGATCTGGGAATTGCTGATGAGAAGCGCTGTCATAATCTTCCTTTCCCGGCGAGCGCACGCGCTCGGCGGTACCTGTACAAATGTCCAAATTGCAAATGTGATTTTCATCGCGTACGGCGGATAAGACGCGCTGTTGCATGTCTCGCTTGTTGCCGCGCGCACAACGGCGGAGAATTCGACGCGCGCTTTCGATTACGGCTGATAAGCGCGTCATTGTAGCGGCGTTTGTGTCAAACGCCGAACCATAGACGCTCGCCACGGCGAACGCCTCTACAATTCTTGCTCGCCTTTGGTTTTCTTTTCGCCGCGCAGTTTCGCCTGCTTGTCATGTCGAGCAAAGTCGACACATCTCTCGATATTTTCGATCAGACATAACTAGAGATTCCTCGACTCCGCTCGGAATGACAAAAATTTGAGAGCGCCGCTATGGTTCGTTCCCCTCGCCTTTCTCCGGCTTTTCGCCGCGTAATTTCGCCTGGATGAACATGTCGATGTCCCCGTCCATCACGGCTTGCACATTGCTGGTTTCGGCGCCGGTCCGGTGATCTTTCACCATTTGATACGGCTGAAAAACGTAAGAGCGAATCTGATTCCCCCATGCGATCTCACCTTTTTCCCCATACTGCCGCTCCATCTCAGCGCGTTTCTTGTCCTCATCGAGCTGGTAAAGTTTCGCTTTCAACATTTTCATCGCCAGTTCGCGATTGCGCCCCTGGCTGCGCTCGGCCTGGCAGGCGACGACGATTCCGGTGGGCTTGTGCAGAATCCGCACGGCGGTTTCGACCTTGTTAACGTTCTGCCCGCCTTTGCCGCCGCTGCGAAACGTGTCGATCTCCAGATCGACCGGATTGATCTCGATCGGAGCGGTGTCGGCAATTTCAGGAACAACATCGACGCTCGCAAAGGAAGTGTGCCGCCGCTTGTTTGCATCGAATGGCGAGATACGCACGAGCCGGTGCACACCGCGTTCGGTCTGCAGATGTCCGTAGGCGTACTCGCCGGTCACCAGCAGGGTCACAGATTTAATGCCGACTTCTTCACCCTGTTGAATGTCCACCGTTTGCGATTTGAAACCGCTTCGCTCGATCCAGCGTTGGTACATCCGCAGCAACATATCAGCCCAATCGCAGGACTCTGTGCCACCCGCGCCTGAATGAATCGTGAGAAACGCATTCGCGGCATCGTTCTGTCCGGACAAGAACTGGCGCAACTCGAATTCCTCCAGCTTGTGGACCAGACGGTCGTGCTCGATCCCGACTTCTTTGTCTGCGTTCGCGCGGTTCACCGGATCGGTTTCTTCGGAAGCCAGTTGTTGCAATGCGCTAAAATCTTCGATCTCGCGTTCCAGCTCCTGAAACGGATTAATCACGGAGCGCAATCGGGAAACTTCCTCGACATCGGCCTGAGCGCGCTCTCGATTCGACCAGAAATCGGGCGCAGCCATGCGCTCTTCGATTGCGGCTAGATTTTTCTGGAGCTTTTCGACGTCAAAGAAACCTCCGCAACTCGCGGACACGCGATTTCAGATCCTCAGCATCTGGGATGGAGATTTCCGTTGGCATGGAAAAAACTAATTCAACTCACGGTGAATCGCAAAAGTGGAGCGGTGTTTGTGTCAAACGCCGGCGCAAGCATCAGGCGAGCGCGTCTACAACTATTTGCGCGCGGTGTCGCCCGGCTTCGGTTTCGCGCGCGCGGTCTCGAGACGAAAGATTGTTTCGCCTTCCTTCATCAGATCCAGTCGATCACGCGCAATCGTTTCCAGATACGTCACGTCCGTCTTGAGCAAATTGACTTCACGCGTCTGACGGGCGAGCAAACTTTGCTGTTCGTTCACCTGTTGTTGCAAGTTGTCGACCTCCGCACGGCTCCGCATCAATTTTTTGTACGGCGGAACAAACAAGCTCACAATTACGAGCCAGATCGCAATCACGAGCAAAACGAGAAGAATCCGGTTCAGTCGCTGCCAGACGGTAGCTTCGCGACGCGCGCGGAAATCGCCGTAAGGGTGATGCACTCAGCGGAGTGTAGCGCCGTACACAGCTTTGTCACCAAGTTCTTCCTCGATTCGCAACAGCTGATTGTATTTCGCGACCCGGTCGCTTCGCGAGATCGATCCGGTTTTGATTTGGCCCGCGTTGGTCCCCACGGCGATGTCGGCGATGCTTGTGTCTTCGGTTTCACCGGACCGATGACTGATTATGGTCCCGTAACCATTTGTCTTCGCCAGATCGATCGTCGCCAGGGTTTCCGTCAGCGTGCCGATCTGATTGACCTTGATCAAAATGGAATTCGCAACGTGTTCGGCAGTTCCCCGACGGAGAAATTCGACGTTCGTAACAAAGAGATCGTCACCGACCAATTGAATCTTGTCGCCGAGTTTTTCCGTCAGTTTCTTCCAACCGTCCCAGTCGTTTTCGGCGCACCCGTCTTCAATCGAAATAATCGGGAAGCGCGCACAAAGATCAGCGTAATAGTTGACCAACTCTTCCGCTGTTCTTTTTGAGCCGTCCGATTTCTTGAAAACGTAAAGATTGTTTCTGCTGTCGTAGAATTCCGATGCAGCGGGGTCGAGCGCGATAAAGATTTGTTCGCCCAGCTTGTAGCCGGCCTTGTTGACTGCTGTCGAAATCGACTCGAGGGCGTCCTCGGCGGAATCGAGCTGTGGCGCAAATCCACCTTCGTCGCCGATCGCCGTGGAAAGATGTCGCTCTTTGAGCACAGACTTGAGTGCATGAAAAACCTCCGCGCCGTAGCGCAGCGCTTCGGAAAAGCTCGGCGCGCCCCGCGGCACGATCATAAATTCTTGAAAGTCGATCGGCGCATCCGAGTGCGCGCCGCCGTTTAAGATGTTCATCATCGGCACCGGCAACACTCGCGCCTTATTTCCGCCGAGATACCGAAAGAGCGGCAGATTTTCCGCTGCCGCGGCGGCATGCGCGACCGCCAGTGAAACCCCGAGCAGCGCGTTTGCGCCGAGGTTCCTTTTGTTCGGCGTAGCATCGAGCTCGATGAGTTTGTTATCGATCTTCGTCTGCTCGCGCCCGTCCCAGCCTTTGAGAACAGGGGCAATTTTGTTGTTAACGTTGGCAACAGCTGTCCTCACGCCCTTGCCGCCGAAGCGGCTCGTGTCGCCGTCACGCAGTTCCCATGCTTCGTGTTCGCCCGTGCTCGCCCCGCTTGGGACGGCCGCCCGCCCCAGAGCGCCGTCTTCAAGACGTACATCGACTTCAATTGTCGGATTGCCGCGCGAATCCAGGATCTCCCGCGCATGGATTTGGCTAATGGTGGTGCGTGCCATACGATTCTGGGCGGATTAGAACAGCTTTCGCAAATCGACGCAAATCACCTTTCGCAGCTTGCCCGCAGATTCGCATTGGCAATTTTGGCCAGGCGCGGATAACCTGAGCCAATGATTCGTTTGGCCAAACTGGGAATGGTCGCATTTTTTACCGGCGTTCTGGTAGCCGCGGGCGCCGAGGAAACCGGTCATCTCACGGCGGACCAACTTGCAAAAGCCGCTCGAAGCGATTTGATCACCATCCCCACACCGGGCGAACTTTTCGCGGCGCTTGGAAAGACGGGAAAAACAAACTGGTCGGGGCAGTATCGCGGGCCAATCCCGGTAACCTACAGCAACCGCGCGCAGATCGCGCTAAACCTGGGCGGTTTGATTGCCGACGGTTTTATTGCCGTCGAAGCAAAGGACGGTCAGCAGGTCAAAAATATTGGATCAGACATCCTCAAGCTCGCAAAAGCGCTCGGGGTCAGCGAGAGGCTTCTTGGCCGCGGCAATAGCATCAACGAATTCGCCGACAACAACGAGTGGGATACACTGCAGGAAGAATTGGAAGCGACCCAAAACGAGGTGAAATCATCGATGCAATCTCACGCCGACCAGGATCTCGTAATCCTGGTGACTCTCGGTGGCTGGATTCGGGGAACACAAGTGGTTACCGCGGCGATCGTCCAGAAGTATGATGAACGCAGCGCAAAAGTCTTGCGGCAACCAGCGCTGGTTCGCTTCATGCAGTCAAAAATCAATGAAATCTCACCCGAATTACGTGGGGAACCTCTGGTAAAGGATGTGAGCGAACAACTCGGTGAAATCGAGAAGCTAGTTTCTTTTGCGTCGGGCAAAGCGCCCACTGTAGATGAGGTGAAAAAGATCAATGAATCTGTTGGCAAGGTCATGACAGAAATACAGAGCAAAGAACCGCCGAAATGAAAC
>JBGPNR010000163.1:0-5045 GCA_041487635.1 Candidatus Udaeobacter sp.
CGTTTTGCAACGCCAAATCGAGCACCTTTTGGTAACACAGCCACCACCCTTGCTGCGAGGTCGGCGTACCTCTCGTCTGCCCGGATAAAAACTCTTAAAGATTTAAAATGTTTCTAAGATTTTTAGCCGCATCGAAAACTTCCACTGCACAGTCACGCGCTTGCCTCGATATCTGCGGCCAGTCGCGCAGCACCTCTTTCACAGCGGACTCCGCCTCATCCGCATCTCGCACAAAACTGAATCCATTGTTCGCAGGAAGATAACGTCCTGCGCCGGTATCTTCCGTAATGACCGGTCGCCCGAGAGCAAGAAAAGCCGCGGCGCGATCGCTGATCCAGCCGGTTCGCCATGTCACATCAACGCCCTTGATCGCGGTGAATTCACCGACCGCGCTGGCAAGATAACGGCAGTACGCGCTCGGGGTGCGCGCGACCCGGTGCGGATCGACAATTTTCCAGCCGAGCCGTTGCAGCCGGCCTCGTTCCGGGTCCTCGGAGGTTATGTTCATTGCCAGTTCGAACTTCGCGTCCGGTATGCGGCTTGGCAGGCTCAGGTAAGGTTCGAACGCATGTTTCTTTGATAAATCAGGAAAGTCACCCGCAACTTCCACTGCCCCACCCCAATACCATTGTCCCACAGTCGTAAATTTCGGCGTCACCGGGTGCGGTCGTGGGCGGAACCATTGAGTGTCTACCAAGGGGTAAAATGTCTTCCAAGGCAGCCGCTCCTCCCTAACCGCTTCCCTGTGGGAAGCGAGATGCGGATCAATTGAAGGCATCGACCCCCGCGCTTCGCGCAGCGAAGCGGCTACAGGTGCCAATCTCGATAATTGGCAGTCGTCCGCGTGAACGTTGAGGCCAATCGTCCAGAATTCGTGGTGATACGATTGGCCGATCTCCATCTTCGTCATCCAATAAAAGATTTCGCTCGGATCGAGATCGCAAAAGATGCGGTGCTCCAACTGCAACAGCAGCGGCGGATGAATTGAATACGCCAGATTGAGCAGAACAGTCGGTCCGCGGAGGCGTTCGAGGAGTTCACGTTTCGACATTCCGATACAACGCATCCCATCTACATCATGCATGTCGGACGCAGGCGTTTGGTAAAGCAAACAATAGCGGCCGGCCAATCCGTGCGCCTGCAATTGCCTGTGGAAGTTCTTAATCCTCCGCTGGTCCGCTGCCACATCATCGGTTGCCGACAGTAATTCTAACCAGATCGCGTCCAGCTTCAGTCGTTGCAGTCCGAGCATCCATTGCAGTGGCACCGAAAAATTTCCGCCGCCTTCGCGATACTTCGCAGCAAATCCGCAGCCGAGGAAGATCGTCATCGGGATATAAAACAAGGCAAACGCCCAACCCTCAACGTCCAACATCGAATGTCGAATGGAGGACGTACGATTCGAACTTAAGATTGGGCGTTCGACCTTTGGATGTTCGGTATTTGCTCAGTTTGCTGCTGGTTGACGCGATTGTGTTGTACTCGCACATTAACCGCTCTTCGCGGGGGCGCCCGTAGCTCAACTGGATAGAGCATCTGACTACGGATCAGAAGGTTAGTGGTTCGAATCCTCTCGGGCGCGCCATTGATTATAAGGCACTTACGCCGTTTCTAGCGCCCTAAAGAAAAATCGTGTTTGCCATCTGCTTGCCACTTCTAAGGCGAAAGGTCCGGCTCTTGCTGCCCAGCGGGCACCGCTCTACCGGCGACCTTTTAGCTTGTTCGGACTGCTGAGCCCCGACACGGCGCCGTTTCGTAATGCATTCGATGCACGCTTACGAAATTCGCCCACGCAAAGATCATCGCGGTGTCGATCTAGCAGCGATGCTTTGCCATTCGGTCGCCTGTGGTGCTGCAAAAGCGATAGCTTTCCGCAGTGCCCTATCGCATCATAATCACCCATCATCGCCAAGCGGGCCACTTGCGCTTGGACGAATCGGATCTCGGGCCGGATTCACCGGTGACTTCTGATTGCCCGATGAAAGTAGCTTCCTCTTCCATGAGGAGCCGTGCAGCCTTCAGGTCTCCCTGCAAAATGCATTTCGATTTTAACTCACATCGTTCAGCCGCGGCAATATTCCCGTGCACCTTACCGAAGATGATAATTGATTTCGCTTTTATCTCACCGCGAATGACCGCGTTCTCCCCAATCGTTAGCACCCCATCAGAAGTGATTTGCCCTTGGACTTTTCCATCGATAAGAAGCTCTTTTTGAAACGTAATCGAGCCTTCGATTTCAACATCACTCGAGAGAATGCATTTCCCAGCGGGGGACGAATTTTCTAGATCACCCGTTGAACGCGGAATCATAGAAATTGGTGTAGCAGGAAGTGCGACGCGACGCGAGTAAAAAACTCACCACTCTTTGAAATCGCCCTTATGCTCATGCGTCTCAATCACGTTGCCTGCTGCATCGTAAACGCGAATCACAGCATCATGTGACCGGCTGAAAAACTTGGCCTAGCCGATTGCTTTGCTCACTGCATCCGGCTCGCCATAGGTGCCGATGCTCATCGCTGTGGCGTGAAAGTATGGCCGATAGAAACAGCGCGGAATTTGGGCGTGACATCAACTAACGGTTTCCGAAACGCCGGGCGCAAATCAACACGCAACGCCTGTCCGGGCAAAGTCATCCCTTTATGAGTCTCAAAATACTTCTCGGCAAGTTCGTGGCATTCTTCGCCGGACAGATTCCGGTCGAGGGACACAAAAATATAATCGACTCCTTTCAAAAACTCATAGTCAGTCCTAAAAGGTTCATCTGTGCTCATGGCGATCCTACAGTCCTTGGTCAGATTGGGCGAAGAATCCTCGGACGTCGAGCTCTAAGGGAGGGCATTTACCACTCCCTGAACTCGCCCGTGTGCTCGTACGTTTTCGATCCCGTTGCCAGCTTCATCGTAAACGACATCGGCTGCATGGCGCAGTGGAGCGATTGGCTGCGATTGACGAGCTTTTTTGCGAGGGTCTCCGGTTCAACTGGAATGGCACGTAGGAGCCGCTAGACTACGGCAGATTACTGACACAACAAAAACAACAAACAACAACACGGAGATAATACGATGAAATCAACACGCATATTAGCAATCATAGTCGCCGCAGCGCTTCCAGGCGCCGTGCTTGTTGCTCAAGGGGGACCCCCAAAGAAGGAGCAGATGCATCAGAAGATGGAGGCCGAGATGAAAGCGCAGGACGCTGAACTCGACAAGCTCGTGGCCGACATGAACGCAGCCACCGGGGATAAGAAAGTGGACGCTATCGCAGCGGTCGTCAGCAAAATGGTCGAGCAGCGAAAGACGATGCACGAGAAAATGGCCGGCATGCATATGGACATGATGAACAGTCCGACACCAGGCATGCGTTAGCCGTTGGGGCTGCGTCTCAGCCGTTGATTCTTGCGGCCAAACGATCTGGATTGCAGACGCACAGCGCGGCGACGGAAACCGCTTCATTGTGCACGCCGAGGAAAAGCTCAGCGCGTTTCTGGAGCTTGAATCGGCGATTCGAGCCGCTCGAATACGCGACAAGCACGCATCGTGTGCGTAAGAGCGACCGAAATTTTCTAGGCACAAATCCTTTTCTTCCTCTCGCAACGGAAGCCGCGCTGCTCCCGAGTTTGGGATTCGCACTGTAACAAACGGTCAGTCTTTCACAAAATACGCCCGGCAGCACTCAGATGAACGGTTTAGTAATTATCATGTATAAAACCGTTGGCGATTTAATTAAAGCATTACAAAAATTTCCTCTAACCACACAAGTTCAAGCCGATAATAAACCAATCCAAAACGTTTATTCAACTGCCTCTGCAAGTGCGCCGGTAGTAGAAATTTCGACGATTGCACCTGCTTAAAGAGTAAAGCATATAATCTGCGAGAGGTTTAGAGTCTTGCCGCCATCCGGCGATGCCGGGGCTGGGTCTCAGCCTTGGATTCTGAGGGGCGAATAATCTGGATTGTTGACGCACATCGCGGCGACGGAAAGCGCTTCGTTGTGCGCGCGGATGAAAAGCTAACGGCGTTTCTTGAACTGGAATCGGCGATTCGCGCTTGCGGCGATTGTGCTTGACGAGAAGGCGAGATTTTGTCAAAACTCGGCGTGGTTAAACGGATCTGAATCAGGCGGAGGACATTTCCCCCGCTAGGTTCTTCGTCTCTTCCGGACCCGCAATCCCAAAATCAACTCAGCGGGGGAAAGGAAAGAAAGGAAGAACCATGAATCCACTCACTCACTCAAAAAACTCAACAATTCTGCCACTTCTCACGGCACTGGCGCTCAGCGCCATGACGGTCAGCGCCTCGGAGAATCTGCCATTCCGACTTGGGGACGAGGGCACGATAACGTTCACCAGCCAGAGCACCGCGACCACGGCCGGGACCGGCAATGCTATCCAGCTGGGTAATATCATGAGCGACAGCAGCTTAACGATCGTCGGCCAGACCAGCTGTAATGGTGATGTCGGCTTCTTGGTCGAGATGCAGGACACTTTCACTGCGGCCAACCGAGACCAAGTCACGACCGCGATCACCATGCAGTTATGCCCGATTGCGCCAGGGATCTACCATGGCGTCGGGACCTACGTCGTGACGGGTGGCACCGGGCGATTCGCCAGCGCCACCGGCTCGGGAGTGTTCGACGGCACAGGCAATTTCAACACCGGCACGATCATATGCGCGCTGACCGGCACCATTTCGATCAACCACCACTAGTTCTCGCGACATTGTGATGATCCTCCGGTCCGTCAAGTGCGAGGCCGCTAAAATGCTCGGAGTCCCTTAGCCGCTACGTTGACCCACTCGGAGCGATCAAAGGCGGTGGAACCGTCGCACGGTCTGGAAATCATCGCCGACAATCTGAGCAAAGCCGGTTGGAGCTTGGGCTGGGTCTCAGCCGTTGATTCCGAGGGGCGAACGATTTGGATTGCAGATGCACACCGCGACGATGGAAGACGGTTCATCGTGCACGCAGATGAAAGGCTCACGGCGTTTCTGGAACTTGAAAAAGTCACTCGCGAATCATTTCGCTTCCCAAATTCCGAATGATTTGGC
>JBGPNR010000164.1:0-5026 GCA_041487635.1 Candidatus Udaeobacter sp.
CTTTTTTGAGAGTCTCGATTCTCCTCCAAGCAAGGAGTAGTGCCGCGCGCAAATGTTCGCATTTGTTCTGCCCACCAACCAGGCGCACTGCGCTTTAAGGCGCCGGAGAAACGAGAACAATAGAGCTCACCATTTGCGGCGCAGATTTGGTTAATCCGGCAACTGCGTGTCGATTCAGTTTGATGCCTGTTCGATGTGGCGATGAACAGCAGCGACAGACTCGTTGGATCCCGTTCGCGTGAAACTTTCGAGTAGTTCCGCAAGGCGTGACTCGTAAGAATCACACTTGGGACATCCGCCATTTGGCTCAACCCATTCGGGATGTTGGACGCGCAGGTCGTCGCGAATCTGTTGCCGGAGCTCAGCGATTGAGTTCGATATTCTCATAACCGCTCCCTTGTTCTAGTTCGAGAAATGCACTCAACTTTTCAATCTGGAATGATCTTGATTGCGCTTATCTCAGTGTCGTCGCCATGGCATTAGCCAATAAAAAAACCGGCCAGATGGCGATAACCACAATTATTGCGAAGGCGACAAGCTCAGATAGGTAATTGGGTTGTGTCCTATAAGCGTACCGATCACTTAGGAAACGAGAAGCGCGAACGCGCATCGACTCTGTAGTTTTCATGTCACTAATATCGATAACCGTTTGGATGGGAGCGCTACACCGCAAAAGTAACGCAGCTGTCACTAAAGCGGCTCATTCCTGTCGGTCGCGCGCTCGGGCAATTTCGGTTTGTTCGCTGGCCTTGAAAGCCGAGCACTCGTGCATCCGATGACTATCGAGCGATCAGGCCAGCTTTCTTTCGTTTTAATTCTTCAGCGACCTTCACGTTTTTTTTGCGACCGTTGATGACGAACGTATTGTTTTCTCCCAGAGTTGACCACGGCCCGCGCGACACTTCGCTAAAGTCCACAAACCGCCAGTCGGTGACATCCGTTTGTTTCAAGCCGAGATAGTCTCGCACAGCAGGGGAGACATCGAGGCCTGCGCCTTTGTTCAGATTGGGTTTTGGACGTTCATTGCCAAACACGTATTGCCAATGGTCCGTTTGGAATGGCCCTGCGTCTTCCCATTGCGCATAAGCAATTCGATTGCCTTTGCGGATCGCGACCCATCGATCTTTACAAGTGGAAACAGCCGGACCCTGATATGCCTCCTCGAACCACGGAACAACGCGAGGCGCTTCCGGCCGGTGGCCTGTACGAGCTTTGTCGTTGTAGGGGAGTGCGCAGTAAAAAGGGTTCTGCCGCGGTGTAAATTTTACCGGGATATAATCACTCCGATGGTCAGGATCTGGGTCATCAAAACCGCCGTAGTTTTCTGTCCATCGTTTGTCCCAGGCACTTGTGCGATTCGGGACAAGATTATTTCCACTTGGTCGTTCGCCGATCCAAAAGACTGTTGTTACAATACTTGTTTTCCACGGATACCGCCGCGCGGGCCGAGAGGAGGACGATTTTCTTATCAGGGTCTTGTTTTTTTCAGTGACCGCTTCGATTTGACCAGCAAAGGCCGAATCATACGCGATGAAAAGCGCGAAACAAAAAAAGCCAAGTGAGCAGCGTTTCTCCATTACTTTCAAATCGATACCCGTTCAAAGATTCCCTAGAGCCGCGAAGAATTACGTCGCGTTTAACGGGTAGATTATCACTTTAGAAGGCGGATTGAAAAACAATATTTTTTAGAATGCACCGAGCACCGGACGCAATCTGCAACGTAATCGCCTCCGCCGAGTTCTACAGCTGCTCAGCGAATGCTGTGATTCGCGTTTACGATGCGACTGGCGATTTGGTCTAAACGCACAAACACATGGGCGATTTAAAAGAGTGGTGAGTTCGGTTATCCGATGGCTTGTTAACCGCCATCGCTCCCACTGCCCCAAGGGCATCCGGACGTCGAAGTAAATTCGATGCATTTGTACTTTAGATAGGAGTGACCATCGAAACCGGAAAACTTCCGTCGTAGCTCCTATTGAGTTACTTGGAGGGAAAATAAATGAGTGACAAGTTTCCGTTAATCGGTAGTGGTGGGATTCCGGGAAGCTTCAAGAATTTCGTTGATCGCAAGATTCGCGAACGACGTCGAGGCGAGCGGCAACTTGCCGAGCAGCGCACCACGAAGCATCAGCTCCTGGCGAGAAACTCATGCGTCGTCGACGCACGAAGTTATCGCATTGCTAGACGATTGCCTTTCAAAAGTTTCGCGATCATCAATCAAAGCGCTGGCTGACCGCGAAATTATTCCGTGCGTAATGCAGTAATTGGGTTCACGTTCATGGCGCGACGCGCCGGAAGAAAACAGGCGAGCAGCGTAGCCAGAGCTAACAGCAAACTCGAAATGATCAGCGCGAATGGATCGCTCGGACTTACTTGATACAAAATTTGTGAAAGCACACGTCCTGCACCTAACGAAAGCAGAAGTCCGAGACTGACGGCAAGCCCCGTCTGGATCGCGCCCTGGCGTATGATGAGCGCGAAAACGTCCTTACGATGTGCGCCGAGCGCCATGCGAATGCCGATCTCATGGGTGCGACATGCAACTGCGTACGCTTTCACGCCGTAGACGCCTACCACAGCAAGAAGAAGCGCGATTGCGCCGAAGACGCCGAAGAGGATCGCACCCAATTTAACGATCCAAAGGCCAACGCTCTTTTCCATCACATCAACCCATGGTGCAATGCTCAGCAGCGGCAGGTCCGGATCGATTTCGCGCAAGGTGGAACGCATGCTTGGGGTCATTCCGGCTACCGCTTGTCGATCCATGGTGTTGAATCGAACGTGTAGGAACACATTGCCGCTGTAGCCTTGCGCGAATGGAACAAACAATCGCGTAATTGGCGTGTCGTTTTGAACATCATGGCGATGTGTCCCGACAACTCCGATGACTTCCATGTCGTTAGGCGATCCATCCTTCGGTGGAATAGTGTACCGAACATGCTGGCCGACCGCATCCGCATTTGGAAAAAGCTTCTTCGCCATATCTTCGTCGATGATGGCGACGCGCCGTCCGTCTTTCTCCTCGCATTCGGCCTGCGTGAAATCGCGGCCACGCAACAACTTCACGCCGATCGCGTCGAAATATCCCGGCGTGCTCGCGGTATAGAGCGCAGTTGCACCGGGATCGGGGGCTTTCGGATCGTTCGACAATGTTGTCCGCGTTGACATGATCCGGCGCGTGCTGGTGAAATTGTAATAAGGCAACATTGTTGCGACGCCGACCGCAGTAACGCCGGGCAGTTCGCGCGTACGTTGGACAATGTTAAAGATCTCACGTCGTGCCTCCGCCGGTTTTTTCTTCACCAAAGTGAAGTCTATTTCGGTGATTAGATCGCCGGCGGCGACGAAACCAGGATTCAAGCCAGCGGCTTTCAGCGCGCCCCGGAGAAATAATCCAGCGGCGAATAGCAACATGAGGGAGAGCGCGATTTGTGCCATCACCGAGATATGACGAGGAGCAAACAAACGATTGAAGCGACCGATTCGAGCAGGTTCGCCGACCTGTTGTTTCAAATCGTTAACCAGATCGGCACGCGTCGCTTTGAGCGCAGGGCCGAGGCTGAATAGCAGCGTAGCAAGGAGACAAAACAAAAATGTCACTGTGAGCACGGCCGCGTCCGGCGAGAGATCGACAATGAACGAGAAGTTCACGTTATTGAGCAAAGCGGCGAGCGAATGGAGCAGGAGATTGTTGCACCAGACGCTGAGAATGAGTCCGACTACTCCGCCACAGATCGCGAGAAAGAAACCTTCGCAAAGCAATTGCCTGATTATTCGCCAACGCGACGCGCCGAGCGCGATGCGCAAGGCGATCTCTTTCGAACGCGCCGTGCCGCGAGCGAGCAACATGTTCGCCAGATTTAGGCATGCGATGAGCAGGACCGCGCCAGCCATAGCCATAAGCAACGTGCCGATCAACGTAACAGGGCCGTCATTCTCCGGCGACGTGCTTAGGCTAAAGCGCGATGGTTTCTGAATCTGCACTTCACGCGCGAATTCGGAATCGGTCGCTTGCATGGCATTGAACCGTTGCGACAGGACCGGCAGCCGCGACTTCGCGGTCTCGATGGTTAGGCCGGGCTGCATTCGTCCAACGAGATTCAGTGCATAATTTTGTGGATTCGCCAGATCGTGCATCGTCTCCGAATCGCCAAAGGCTGACCCGAGCTGCGAACGGATCCCGAGCGGTACCCAAATATCGGGCGCAATCAACGCGCTAGCGCCGCTGAATCCATCCGGCGTGATACCGATCACGGTGTAAGGTTGGCCATTGATTTGGAGCGCGCTGCCAACAAAATCGTTGCGACCGCCCTGGCGCTTCCAAAATCCGTAGCTCGCGACTACCACCGCAATGTTCGCGTTCGGTTTGCATTCTTCGGCGTTATAGAACCGTCCGCGAAATGGCTGGACACCCATCAGCGAGAAGTAGTTTTCCGACGTGAGGAACGCAAAACTGCGCCGCATCTCGTGATCGCGTCCGATACCGGCCACCGCGAACTCGAGCGCGGCAAGATCGACGAACAGGTCATCGCTGTTCTCACGTAGCTCGCGATATTCATTGTAGGAGAACTGCCGATAATCGTGGTTGGCATTTTGGCGGCAGTTGAAAACGTTCACGACTTCCCGCGGTCGCAGCGGGACCATCGGACGGAGAACCACGCTGTTAATTAGCGCAAAAATCGCTGAGTTAACTCCAATCGCCAACGAGAGCGTCAATACGGCTACTGCCGTGAACCCCGGCGCCTTGCGAAGCTGCCGCAGCGCAAACTTGAAATCTTGAATCATAAAAACCTCGGTTTTCATTGAGATGCGTCAGCGGTGATTTTGGATTCAAAAAATGCATGCGAAGTCCAAATGCGAGACCCGGTTCGCGACTCGGGCATCCTGGCTCATGGCTATTCACCCGGCGAGACGCTCGATTGCCCCATGGGCACGATGTCTGTGCTACCATGCGGCTAAAACGATGAGGACTGCATTTCTTGGAATCTGGCGCGCATTTGCCGTCACATTTTTCTCGCTCTGCGCA
>JBGPNR010000165.1:0-5018 GCA_041487635.1 Candidatus Udaeobacter sp.
ACATCCAGCGCGAAGACGTCATTACCGAAGAGGACGGAAAACCGGTTACGAACGAGCAATCATTCCGCGATGCGCTCAACAAGGCCGATCCTAAGCGCGGCGTCCTGCTGTATCTCGACCGCAAAGGCAGCAAAACTTTCGCAGTGCTAAAGGCGGGCAGCTGACGGACTGTAGCCATGACGCTGTGGGCCGTCAGGTAGGGCGACCGGCCCCGGGCCGGTGGCTACAGAAGATTGCAAGTCGCGCAAATCGATTCTGCTCATTGCGGCGAATGCGCGCGGAGATACTCAGATAACGGCTGGTTATCGATGTAGAGCTGATCGAGGGCTGCGTCCCCACGGCGCACGCGAACTGTGACGTAGGCATTCTGATTGTCGCGGCGATTGTTCTCCACATATGCGCGTTCCGCTGCGGCTGCGTTTGCTTCGGCAACCCAGAATTTGTTGAACGGGAAACGCACCTGCTGTTTGCCTCCCCACCACCAGACTGATTCAACCGGAACGGCATCGTCGGTTCCCGCCGCTTCGGTTGTGAGATGGTCAATCTCGGCAAAACCATCTGTGCTTTGCTTGAGCACAGCGTACACGGGCTTATTGCCTGCTTCGAATTTCGCAGGCGCAGCGAATTCCTCCGCAGTGAAACGTAACGCGATGTATCGGCCGCGGATCACATCGACCGGATCAACGGGCGCAGTGCGGAATTTCCAGATGCGACCCTGTTTAAGGGTTTGGTCGCGTTGCCAGACCATCGTGGCCGGCACGGCTAATTGCGCAAGAGCCACCACGCCGAAAATCAGAATCCGTAACATCTTCATGATGCGGTCCGTCGTTTAAACAACAGCAAGTTGGCAACGAGAAATCCCACGCCCACAATGATGAAGCCGACTCCGCGAGCGACAAAGCTGAGGTCATTATCAAAGAAACGGCAGATCGCCAGCGCAGCGATCAGTAGAAGCCCAAAGTTTGCGCGAGCGATGCTATTTGTGCGGATGCCGCGGGCGAGAATGTCGATTCCGAGCAAGAGCGCGTAGCAGTTCATGACCGTGCCAGCTGCGAACGAGCAGCGTGTGCTTCGCCATCTGTCGTTTGGAAATTCGCACAGATGAGTGATGGCCCACGCGATGGCGGTGACGATCGGAAAAAGAGCCGCTGAAAGACTAAACTCAGCGCGTCGACGCAGAAGATCCAAACTCGCCAGACAAACAGCAGCAATTGGAAATAGCAGTTCGACAACCACTGCGAGATTCGCCGCCGAAGTGCGTGGAACCGACGCGACACGGTACGTCATGTGCCAGTTTGATTCAAAGCTGAGCACAATCGTAACGACACCGATCGCAATTCCACCGAGCAATGCGAGCAAATGCAAACGTCCAGCCGGCTGCGGGAAAAATTTGATTCCGCAGAGATAAATCGCTGTCGCCAGTCCCGCATACGCGATTGCGCCGACATTGGCGTCTGCGAAATCTGCAGTGGCGCCAACGCCGAACATTGCCGCGAGCGCCACGGTGATTACGAGTGTGGTCGTTTCCCGGCTGTCACAATCAGACCGAAAACGAATCGCAACATACGGAATCACCAGCGTCAAAAGAAACCAGAAGAGCATCGGGTTTCCTGCCGACGAAGCGGTTCCCCATCGCGCAAACAGCCACAGAACGCAGCCAATTACATACGCAATCGCGCCAAGACTGGTGCGTAACAGATAAACGATCACGATGCTCAATAACAACCATGTGCGCATGAAGTCGGCGAAGGTTCCCTGCACTTGATACGTTTGGCTGATCAGCGAAATAGCTGTGGCTACTGCCGCCACATCGAAAATGGCGGCAGCTTCGCGCCACGGCCGCGATTCATTCCTCCGCATCAACGTGAACACGACCAAAGTTTGCGCGATGAGAAGCGGCAGGAACGCGACTCCTGTGCGGGTGGCGCGGCTTAAGTCATCCCAATTGTGCGCGATGAGCAGAATGATTCCCGCGGCAACTAACGCCGACCCGAGCGCTGCCAATATAACGAACGCGAAGTTGACTCGGGGTTGATCATGCTCGTAATAGCCGTCAATTGCTCGAGCGTTTTCAGAGCTGATCACGCCGCTGGCTACTAATTCTGGAAGCTGCGATCGCAGCCAGCGAATTGCCCGCCGATTTCTGACGCCTGCCACGCGCCAGATTCAATCAGAATCGGTGTTGATCTGAAAGCGAATTGTGCGCCTAGCTTTTTCGGCTGGCAACGACTATCAGCACGATCCCGCCGACGAGACAGAGTCCGCTCGCGATCGGCGGAAAAGCGATCCCGTGACTCTCCTTGTGCGTGATCTCAAGTGGGCCTATCTGGGCATCTTTCTTTTGCGTCGTCCAACCCAAACCGCCCCAAGCAAAGCCGATGAGGCCAACAATGATGAGGATGATGCCGACAATGCCGGCTGGTTTCATGAAGGCGAGCTTACAATGGCCGCCGGCCTGAGATCAACTGAATGATCAGCACCACAATCGCAATGACGAGCAGGATGTGAATGAATCCGCCCAGGGTATAGGAGCTGACGAGTCCAAGAAGCCAGAGCACCAGCAAGATTACAAATATTGTCCACAGCATAGAGGTTTCCTTTCGGTTAAATCATACGTTGCTTCGTCTTCCACATCACTGTTGCGCTTATCAAATTGAACGACGGTGGTTTAAGACTGAAGGCGACAACATAGCTCCAGTCATTTTTGGCGACTGCGGCTAGCTGCTTGCTCTCACTACAAGGATCTGCGGCCGCTCACAAGGTTAACGATGAGCACGATCACAGCGATAACGAGCAACAAATGAATGAGCGCACCACCAAAATGTCCGATGAAGCCAAGCAGCCAGAGCACCAGCAAGATCACAAATATTGTCCACAGCATAGAGGTTTCCTTTCGGTTAAGTCATACCTACCTTCGCGCGAGGCAGTTCTGTTGCGCTTATCGAAATGTAAATTTTCTGTGACGCTTTGGCGAAGATGACCGAAGGAAGAAACATCTGCCCGGCGTTCGAGACTGCGGAGACCCACAGCGACGCAAAAAAACATGACGTCTATTTTTTGTCGATTTCGCGTATGATTTTACGGAGATTCCACCCGTTCACTTCGAGTTTTTCGCGTGCGGAACTGTAATCGCATTGGGTCAGCTCAGCGACCACGCGCACAGCGCGATCGCGCAGCTTCGTACTAGTGGTATGCAGATCCACCATCAAATTGCCGTGCACTTTACCAAGCGCAATCATAGCGCCGGTACTAATGATGTTGAGCGCGACCTTTGTCGCGGTACCCGCTTTCAACCTTGTTGATCCGGTAAGAATCTCCGGCCCAACCGCGAGCGTGATCACCAGATCGAGAACTGTAGCCGCGATCGGGGATCGCGGCTGGCCGGCGTCAGCGCCACCGGCTACAGTTGGATTACACGTGAGCAAAACCGTCTTGGCGCTTAACTGCTTTGCGCGCGCAAGCGCGCTAAGCACGAATGGCGTTCTGCCGCTGGCCGAAATCCCGATGACAACATCGGGATTTTTTATTCGCCGCTCATCCATGGCCAATGCGCCGGCAGTTTCGTCGTCTTCCGCCCCTTCCGCACTGCGAGATAGCGCAGTCACCCCGCCCGCGATTACTCCCTGCACAAGCTCACGTGGCGCGCCAAACGTCGGTGGAATTTCGCTCGCATCAAGAACGCCAATGCGCCCGCTGCTCCCGGCACCAACGTAGAACAACCGGCCGCCATTTCGCAGCGATTCGGCTACGATTTCAACGGCCATGGTCAGCTCGGCAGCCGCCGCGCGCAATGCCGCCTGGACGAACTTCTCTTCCTCGACAAAAACTTGGACCAACTCTCGTCCGCTCATTTTTTCCAGATTCTCCGAGCGAGGGTTGCGTTGCTCGGTTAAAGCGGCAGCCAAACCGTCGATTTCGGTCTCCGACAGCTTGGGATGAACTGCGGCGTGATCACAGAGCTCGGATGCGAGCCATGCCGCCCCAAGCTCAGGTGCGCGTTCCGCGACTGCCACGCGAGCATCAGGCAGGTTCTTTTTTAGTCTCCGCCGAAACGCATGCGTATAAATCGAGTCACGGTAAAACAGGCCTCCGATCAGTGCGACCTTTGGCGCTAGCAAATGCAGACCCGATGCGACGGCCTCGGTGTATTCGCAGAGGACACGCGCGCCTTCTTCAATGATCTCCATCATGCGCGCATCACCCTCATTCGCGGCTTCAAACACCACCGGGGCGAGCATCGCGATGTCCATTTTGTCCGCCGTTTGCACCCAGCGCACGAGTTCATCCAGGTTGTTTAAGGACAGCGCGTGCAGGATTTTTGCGGCGAAGCGGATCTCACCGCGATGCAAATCGTGTTCGCGCAAGATCAGACGAAGCGCCTGAATCGAAAGAAAATAACCGCCGCCAGCGTCGCCCAGGATGTGTCCCCACCCGCCGGCTCTTTCGATTCGCTCACCTCGGCGTCCAGTGACCGATGAACCGCTTCCAGCGTTGACGACAATTCCGTCTCCATGATCGAGCGCCGCTGCGAGGCCGGAGTCGCGGTCGCTACCCGTAACGATTTTAGCATTTGGCCAGATCTCGAGACAGATTTGCTTGAGCGAACGGCGATCTTCCTCTGTGGCGCAACCGGCAAGGAAAACTCCGGCGCGATCAATTTGCTTCGGCAGCTCCGCAAAAATCACGCGCAGACGCTCGGGCGTCGTGAGGCGAAAATTCGATGGGGGCAGTTTTCCCTGGTCGATCACGTGAAATTCCCAGCCGAAATCATCCCGACCTGTCGGGACTACAGGTTCTACGAGTACCCAGGCGGTTTTCGTGCCGCCGCCTTCGACCCCGAGAATGCGCTCGCCGGGTTTCATCACTTCCTAAATGCTTAGCTGTTCTTGCGCGATTTTGAAAGCGCAGTGTAGGCAGGGCGCGTCACTCCGTGCGCGCCGCTGTTATTGCAAGCAGAACGGCGTGCCTCGATCCATCGGGACCCGCCCTACCGCTTGCATTACCGCCGTGCGATTGCC
>JBGPNR010000166.1:0-4998 GCA_041487635.1 Candidatus Udaeobacter sp.
GTAAGCGAAATTACAGTCCCGGTTGCAACTGGCAGACTGGATACCGTCGCCGACGAAATAGTCACGATCGCTTCTCGACTCGGCGGGTCCGCGACAAAGGGTCTTGAAGACCGTGCTCGGCTTAGTGTGCTTGTCGATCTTCCATCGAATCGGGAACAGGAATTTCGTGCGGCAATTGCGTCCGTTACCGCAGAAAAGCCGGGGTCACCGACCCCGGCTACAGCAGCTACGGCGACGATCCCGGCTACAGGTGAGAAGACGAGCTTTGTCGTGCAGATCGTCGAATCAGCAAGATCCAATTGATCATTTCGCCCAGCGGAGTCTAACAGAAGGAAACCAAGATAACGAAGAGTTCCAAATCGATTACAGCCTTTGTTTCCTTTGTTGCCTTCTGTAAAAATCTTGCCGGTATCTCATGATTGCGGTCACGTTTGCTTTGCCTGCGGAAAGCTCGGAATTTCTGAGGAGGCTCGGGAATAAATCTCGCGCTGATCGAAATGACATCAGCATAACTCGCGGCGTCATCGACGATCGCCAGATTGAAGTTCTGCACACTGGCGTCGGAGAAAAGGTTTGCCGCCAACGGGTAGGAAAATTTCTCGACGATCAGCGATTCGATCTTTTGATCAGCACTGGATTTGCGGGCGCGCTTGATGATCAACTACAAGTCGGCGATCTCTTGCTGGCGAAAAATTTTTCGACCGTTGATTTCAACGAGAGAGGGTATTTTTCAAGAGTGCCAATTCACATAGCGGATTTGTTAACAACGCCCACGTTGATCGATTCCAGTAATGACCGAACTGAAATTGCGCGCACCTCGGGCGCGGCTGCGGTAGACATGGAGACAGAATTCATTGCGCGCGCGTGTGCTGCGCATGGCATTCCCCTGCTCTCGCTTCGCGTCATTACCGATACGCCGCGCGAACCATTCCCTGCTCCAGCGCACGTTCTGTTCGATGTCGCCACACAGAGAACCGATCTCCCGAAGTTGGCGACATTCTTTCTTACTCATCCGAATCGCATTCCCGGGCTGCTTCAATTCGCGAGGAAGATTGCGCACGCGCGAAAGACGTTGGCGGACGCCCTTGTCGCGATTGTGCGCGAGCTGTAGCCGGGGACGCTGACCCTAGGCAGCCGTGATCACCCCAACGAGTCGGGGCTACAGTTTAGCCGGTCGAGCAAGACATCTCATTAATACCGGGTTTTAGACCGGTGGTCACACGCATGCCTCACGTAGCAGCCGTTTCAACGGCTTTCCCCTCTAACAGCGAAGTTACAGGAAGCGAAAGCTCTGTAGCGTGCGCTATCCTCAGCGCATCGATTTCCCGACGTGGCAATCCTGTGTTCTCCGCTGAGGACAGCGGACACTACAGCAAATTTTGCCACGCTGGGATAACTCATATCGTAAGCCGTTAAAACGGCTGGTGTCATGCGTGGCACGATCACCGGCCTGAAGGCCGGTGTTAGTGAAAACACGGAATCCGTCGGAGGCGGGTGTCACTGCGCCGGTTCGATGTGCACCAACACATCCGCGACGCGCGGGTTGCTTTGCTGGATTGCGGCTTTTACACGGTGCGCGATCTCGTGGCCTTCGTGCACCGACATGTTGCCATCCACTCCAACGTGGAGATCGACGTAAAAATCCAGCCCCATTTTTCGGGCGCGGCATTTCTCAACCTCGACGACGCCCGGAACTGAGCCGGCGACCCCGCAAATCGCCCTAACGATTTTGCCCCGTGGCGCCGTGTCCATGATTTCGTAAAACGCGGGGCGCAAAAGCCGGATCCCGTTGGCCGCGATCACCGCGCAGGCGAAAAGCGCTGCCCAATCGTCCGCACTTTGCCAGCGCTTGCCGCCAATCAGCGCTACTGAAATGCCAATAAATGCAGCCGCGGACGTGAGCGCGTCGCTGCGGTGATGCCAGGCATCGGTTTGCACGGCTGTGCTCTCCACGTCGCGGCCGATCCGGTTGACGTAACGGAACAAAAATTCCTTTACCACGATTACCACTATCAATATCCCGAGCGTGTAAGGAGCCGGACCATGGTGCGGCAGAAAAATTTCGCGCGCACTTTGAATGGCAAGACCAACTGCGGCGACCAATACCCCAATTGCAACAATGACAGCCGCGATCGGCTCGGCTTTGCCGTGACCGTAGGGATGAGTTGCGTCAGGCGGGCGCGCAGCAACCTTCAGTCCTCCCCAGATGACAAACGAGCCACCGACGTCGAGTGCAGACTCGATGCCGTCAGCAATCAAGACATAGGCGTGGCCGAAGAACCCGCCGAGAATCTTTGCCATCGCGAAAATTAAGTTGACGATCATTCCGAAGAGGGCGACGCGCGCGCCAATTTGCCAGACGGATCGACTCGTCCCGGCCCGCGCTGAGCGGGTTTGCAGATTGTCTGCGGTAGCGTGAGGATGCTGGGACGGCGCCATCGATGAGCAAAAATATACTCGCAGCAGTTTACGAAAGACACGGAAATCCGGCAGACGTGTTACGTGTCGAATCGCGGCCATGGCCGAAGCCAGCCGAAGGCGAAGCCATTGTGAAAATGGAGGCGGCGCCGATCAATCCGGCCGACTTAAATCAGATCGAAGGAAAATATCCGATTCGAGCGGAGCTGCCGGCAACGCCTGGGTTCGAAGGCGCGGGAGTGGTTATCGATATTGGCGCGAACGTCACGAACATTGGCCCAGGAGCGCTGGTGATTTTGCCGCACAACGTCGGCACGTGGCGCGACGCCGTTGCAGTAAAAGCAGACGAACTGGTTGTTGTACCCGCCGGAATCGAACCCGTGCATGCGGCGATGTTGAAAATCAATCCGATGACAGCGTGGCGTTTGCTGCACGATTACGTCGATTTGCAAAAGGGAGATTGGCTCATCCAAAACGCAGCCAATTCCGCCGCCGGTCGCGCGGTGATCCAGATCGCGCACGAGTTGGGCTACAAAACGGTGAACGTCGTCCGGCGCGCCGAATTGATTGATGAATTGCGCGCAGAGGGAGGCGACGTCGTTCTTGTTTATGGAGAAAATCTTCGCGACGAAGTGAAAGCTGCGACGAGCGGAGCGCCGATTCGCCTGGGACTAAATGCCGTCGGCGGAGAGAACGCGCTGCGTCTGGCAAATTGCCTCGCGCCTGGTTCGACGCTGGTCACCTACGGCGCGATGAGTTTGCAGCCACTGAAGATCCCGAACGGGCTGCTAATTTTCAAGGACCTGCGTTTCCGCGGCATCTGGATCAATAAATGGTACGATAACGCGACAAATCAGGAACGTATGGAAGCGTTTCAATCATTGTTCGAAATGGCGAAGCGCGGCTTGTTAAAAACAAAAGTCGAAAAAGCGTATCCGCTAAGCGAAGTTAAAGCCGCAGTCACCCACGCCGCTCAAGGCAAACGCGGTGGCAAAATCATTTTCGAATTTGAGTGAGCTCGCAAACCAAACAGCGGCGGCCTTCCAGCAGCCGTCGTTTGCGAATTTGCGAGACAAGCACAACTATAGCCTCGAAATGATAGCATATTGCCAGCGCCTATTCTTTCTAACCGCGTTAGTCACTAGTCTTGCGGTACGCAACATCGAATGCGCAGCTGTTCCCGAACCAGGCGATTTGCGCGCCGCGGGGAAAGTGGAATTCTCGGTATCGTGTGCGCCTGCTGTGCAACCTGAATTCGCCCGTGGGGTGGCGTTGCTGCACTCATTTTTCTACGAAGAGGCTCGCCGCGTTTTCACGTCGGTAGCCGAACGCGACCCAAAATGCGCGATGGCTCAGTGGGGAATCGCGATGACGTGGTGGCATCCGATTTGGACGCCGCCCACTCCCGATGAAATGAATGCGGGCAAAGCGGCCATCGAAAAAGCGATGGCGATGAACGCCGGCACGGACCGCGAGCGAGGATTTATCACGGCACTCAATGTTTATTACAACACACCGGACAGTTCGACCGGAGGTTCGGTTGGGCAATCGTGTCATGGACCGGTCGGACCGCGGGATCGGGTGCTCGCCTACGAAAAAGCGATGCGCCAGCTCCGCGACAAATATCCGGACGATTTCGAAACCCAAACCTTCTACGCCTTCGCGGTGCTCGCTGTCGGTTATGCCACGCCCGATGACACGAGTTTGTCGAAGCAACTTGAAGCAGCGGCTATCCTGGAAAAGCTGTGGAAACAAAACGCGAACCATCCCGGCGTCGTTCATTACCTGATACATTGCTACGATTATCCCGCCCTGGCACAACGCGGACTGGCAGCGGCCCGGACTTACGACTCGATTGCGCCGTGGGTTCCTCACGCGCTGCATATGCCATCGCACATCTTCACGCGTTTGGGGATGTGGGACGAATCTATCGCTGCAAATAAAGCTTCGGCTGAAGCGTCGCGCGCTTACGCCGCTATGCGCCATCGCGACGCCACTGAAGCCGAAGAGTTACACGCGCTCGATTACATGGCCTACTCTTATTTGCAGGAAGCCCGAGACACTGAAGCGAAGAAGATTGTCGATCTTGCTGCCACAGTGCGGAAGACAAATCCAGAGCTGGAATTCAGCGCCGCCTACGCGCTGGCTGCCATTCCAACACGTTACGCGTTCGAGCGCAACGATTGGCCAGCGGCAGCGAAATTGACCGTTCCGAACCTGCCGCACTGGTCTTCGTTCCCGTTCATGGAAGCGCTGATCGAATATGGTCACGCGCTTGGACGCGCGCATACAGGCGATCTCGATGGTGCGCGGAAAGCAATCGCCCGAATGCAGGAATTACGAGACGCGACGAAGGATCCCAAGTTCGATTATTTCAAGAGCCATCTCGACCTGCAGATGCAGGCGGCTTCGGCTTGGGTAGCAGCAAGCGAAGGCAAAAAGAAGGAAGCGATTGAGATGCTGTGCCGGGCCGCCGATGCCGAAGACATTCTGGGCAAGCATCCGGTTTCGCCGGGAGCGTTTGTTCCCATTCGGGAACAACTCGGCAGTCTGCTGCTCGAACTCGGCCAACCGAAGGAA
>JBGPNR010000167.1:0-4926 GCA_041487635.1 Candidatus Udaeobacter sp.
CGCGTGCGGCTCGATCTTGTTGACGACACGACACAGTTCAAATCCGTCGCCGCGCGCGATTGGTTCGAGCACGTTGCCCGCCGAAACGCTTAGGAATCTCTGCTGGGCATCCACGGGAAGGTCTTCTAACAGAAGCTGCAAACGCCGATAAGGGTAACCTCCCTCAGTGGCGACTTCCTCCATTGACATCCCGTCTTGTTGCACGCAAAAGAGCGCTTCCTTGGCGGCATCGTGGGATTCCAGCTCGATCACTTCGATTTCGAATTGCGTCAGGGGCAATCGTAAAGCCATCAATTCGTGTTGACGCGCCTCAGGGACAAGCAGCTTATCGCAATGCGTCCGGTATGCTGCCTCGATTGCGAGCATTTCGTCCAACCATTTCGAATCACGCCCCAATTTCTTCAGCCAATTCGCCCGTTGTGCCGGATTAATACTGTTCCGGTGCAAGAATTTGCGCTCCTCGGCCGCAATCGCCGCCGGGGTCGGTTCTCCTGCGCAGCGCGCCGCGAGACGTGCCATTAAATCGCTCGTGATTCGGTCCAAATCTCCGGACAAAATCAATTCCGTCAGGAACGACCGGCGCAGGTCGGACGACGCGCACGGATATTCCACTTCATCCGAAACGAGGTTTTCGCGAATCGCGGTGGCAAAATATTGACGAGTAAAATAGTCGCTGAAGTCATCGAAACTCAGGCCACGATTTGCCAGCCATGCTTCCGTTTCCTCAGCAGTGATTAGATCGTATTCGTAACGAAAAGCTTCTGCCGCACTAGAAATTGCAGACTCGTTCAAATCCAAGTCTAGCTCATCTGCGCGTTTTTCCGCTTCGACTTCATCAAGAAATTCTTTCCACTTAACTCCCAGTTCGCCTCTAAAAATGGCTGCATCGATTGCATCACGTGCCGTATATTCCTTTTCTCTGCACGCGCACACTATCAAGTCAAAGCCTGAAGTCGACTCCGTGGTCGCCATTGAAGGCGAGCTTTCTACCGCATTCCGGGAAGAAAGTCGAGTCTCGTCATAGAATATCAGCAACCAACGATTTGACCTCCCAAGGCAGGAAACGCACGGTGTCGCTTCGCATCATGCCGGCCGCTTCACTTCAGGCTCTGCTCACGAAGTCCATTGATTATGCGGGAATGTTTCCGCCCTGCAGTCTTGCGCTCGAGGCTGCCTTGGAAAATCAAGCCCAGTATGTCCGCTCGGGCGACAGTTGGATGCTCGGCGCATTCGTGCTTCCCGTTGAACAATTCGATGCAGCCAGGCAATCGCTTTCGCAATTCGATCCTTCGCATCCGCTCCGCGTGGCTGCGCTCGGACCCAAAACTGCGAATGCGGATAGATTTCTTGATGCGCTCGATGAAGCAGACGCGGCGATTCGTTCGTTGTCGAGCAACGTCGATCTCGTGTCGATCAGTCATCTGGAAATGCTTTTGCCGCCCGATGTCGAGCTTGGATTATTAGACGAGGCGAGGTCAATCGTCGTTGATTTGCCCGTTTTCTGGGAAGCGCCTCCGGAACGAGCCCAACAAATCATCGCGTTGCTGGCCGAACATAACTCCGATGCCGACGTGGCGACCTTCGGTTACAAATTGCGCACCGGCGGAGTGACAGCTGATGCATTTCCTACGTCCGCGCAGATTTCCGAAGCGCTGGTGACGCCGGCCACGCATCAACTCCCGATCAAATTTACGGCGGGGCTGCATCATCCCATCCGTCAATTTCGCGATGAAGTGAAAACAAAAATGCACGGATTTCTTAATGTGCTCGGCGCCGTGGTGCTTGCAGCGGAGCACCGGTGGGATGCGCATCAAACCTCCATCATGCTGGAAGATGAAAATGCAGCTTCGTTTTCGTTTACTGACGATCTTTTCGCGTGGCGCGAATGGAAGATCGATATCGAACGGCTGGAATATCGGCGGAAATTCGTGACGTCGTTCGGTAGTTGCAGCTTTGATGAACCGCGCGAGGATTTGCGCGCGCTCGGACTTCTTTGATTTTTAAAACAGAAGATAACAAAGATAACCAAGACAAATCACAAATCCTTCGTTGCCTTCGTTTCCTTCTGTTAAATAAGGATTCATGAATTCGGCTCTGAGCAGTTTTATTGAAGTCTCACCTGAGTCCCATTTCCCAATCCAAAATCTTCCGTTCGGCGTTTTCCAACCGAGAGAGGGTAAAACGCGCGTGGGCGTTGCCATCGGGGATTTGATTGTGGATCTTTCGATTCTCGAAGAGCTCGGTCATTTTCAGTCAGCAGAGTTTCAGGACCGAAGGGTGTTTTCAGAGGATTCGCTGAATTCATTTCTTGCGCTGGGCCCACCAGCGTGGCGAGGAACGCGCGAAATCCTTCAACATCTTCTGTCGGCTGAGACAGCGACGCTGCGCGATGACACGCGGCTGCGCGAAAAAGTGTTTCACGCACAAAAGGACGTCACGATGAAATTGCCGACGCGCATCGGCAACTACACCGATTTCTATTCGTCATATCATCACGCGCACAACGTCGGCACGATGCTGCGCGGCCCGGAGAACGCGCTATTGCCGAACTGGAAATGGTTGCCGGTCGCGTATCATGGACGCGCCAGCTCGGTTGTCGTCAGTGGGGCCGACGTGCGCCGTCCAAGTGGCCAGACCAAGCCGCCGGACGCTTCGGCTCCGGTTTTCGGTCTGACCAAAAGCCTCGATTACGAATTGGAAATGGCGTTCCTGATTGGTCCTGGCAATTCGTTAGGCGAACCGGTGCCGATCAATCGCGCGATCGATCACATCTTCGGTCTTGTGCTGATGAATGACTGGAGCGCGCGCGACATTCAGGCATGGGAATATCAGCCGCTTGGCCCGTTTCTGGCGAAGAACTTTTGCACCAGCATTTCGCCCTGGGTTGTCACGCTCGAAGCACTCGAATCATTCAGGAAGCCTTTGCCGCCGCAGGACCCTGAGCCACTGCCGTACCTGCGCGGCAAAAATGATTTCACGTTCGATATTCATCTTGAAGCCAGCCTGCAAACTTCGTCGATGGACTCGCCGCACATTATCACGCGCACAAATTTTCAAAATCTTTACTGGAGCATCGCGCAACAACTTGCGCATCACGCCGTGAACGGTTGTAATCTCGAACCCGGTGATTTGCTTGCGAGCGGAACGATCAGCGGTGCGACTGAAGAATCCCGCGGCCGCATGTTGGAATTGACCTGGCGCGGTGCGAACCCGCTCAAGTTGCCAAACAGCGAAACCCGCAAATGGCTCGAAGATGGTGACACACTAACCATCACCGGCTGGTGCCAGGGCGACGGTTATCGAGTTGGTTTCGGCGAAGTAAGCGGACGAATCATTGGAAGTGACAAGTGAGTAGTGGAAAGACCGACCTCAAGCCGGTTGTTGTCCTTGCGCGATGTGTTTCCTGGATCGGGCATCCGTTGGTTTTCATTAGCCTGTCCGTCGCCATTATCATCATCTTGCGCCTGGCTAACCGCGCCGGGCTCGCGCTTTTGCTGACTTTGTTGGTGACGCTAATTCTGCCGATGGGACTTTTACTTTTTTGGGGGGCCCGAACAGGCAGATGGAGTGACGCAGATGTTTCCATTCGATCAGAACGTGTCCGATTTTACCCACGCGCGATTCCAATTTCGGCGATGGCTGTGATTGCGCTTTGGCTATTGCCCGCGCCGGCTATGGCATTGCGCGGTGCCGTGGTGACGTTGTTTCTGCTGCTTGTGGCCGCGCTGGTCAATTTTCGAATCAAGCTGTCCTTGCACGCGCTTTTCGCTTTTTACAGCGCGATCATTCTATTTGTGGTCCATCCGGTCGTGGGCGCGATTGCTTTCGCCCTGGCCTTTCTCGTCTTCTGGTCGCGGCTTTATCTCGGGCGCCATGACCTGTTGGAAACGCTGGTCGGCGCTTCGCTTGGCTTACTGGGTGGACTGGTCACGGCCTCGTAGAGGCCGCCGTGTCGGGGCGCATCGAAACGAAGAACAGCGACAACGCATCAGCGCATAGCTTCAAGACTCAATAGCGCACCCGAACGAGAAATAGTCCTTCAGCCGGCGCGGCAAAACGAGTTGACTCGACCTGGGCCGAGTGCACTCGCGCAGCGATCTCCTCGATCTTCATTTTGCCGAGCGCACATTGCACAAGCGAACCGACCATTAATCGCACCATCTTGTAGAGAAAACCGTTGCCATCGAATTCGATTGTCACGCAGGGACCTTTTTGCCGCACGCGCACAGAATGAATTGTGCGGATTGTGCTTTCCTCTGTTTTGCCGCGATTGGCAGCGAAGCCGGCAAAATCATGCGTGCCGGCGAAACGCTTTGCTGCTCTCTTCAAAACATTGAGATCGAGCGGGCGCGTAATGTGCCAGGCACGCCTGTATTCGAACGGCGGTAAAACAGGCGCCGACCAGATTCTGTAGCGATAGATTTTTCCTTTAGCCGAAATTCGCGCGTGAAACTCGTTCGACACATATCGGCAGCGCATCACGCGTATTGTTGGAGGCAGTAACGCATTGAGCGCTTCGATCCAACGCGCGGGTGCCAAAGCTTTATCAACATCGACGTGCCCGCATTGCGCGAGTGCATGAACGCCTGCATCCGTGCGTCCGGCTCCGTGAACATGCACTGGCCTGCCTGCGATGCGCTTAAAGACGTGCTCGAGATGATCCTGGATCGTGTTGCGATGAGATTGACTCTGCCAGCCGGCGAACGGCGCGCCGTCATAAGCGACTATCATTTTTAGCCTCCGCGACATGGCAATCTTTACACCACTTGCATAGCACCGTGGCTCTATGGCGAAAGCGACGCGGGGACGCCCGCACACGGGCGGCCAGGCTGTACGCACTCCAAAAGTCCCGCGACTGCTGGACGAAACGGAAAAGCGTTCTCTTTCCATTTTGCACGAAGTGCTTTTGGAGTGCGGTGCGTCTTC
>JBGPNR010000168.1:0-4925 GCA_041487635.1 Candidatus Udaeobacter sp.
AAGCCAAGCTCGATCTGCGTGTTTGGCGCTTTGAATCCCTTGCCCGACCAACCGCCTGAACCGATAGCAATGAGAGATTGATTGATTGCCCATGCAGAACCCTGTTTGTCGATGTCCGGATGGGTAAACGCGGTGATCCGCTGTTGCTGATATGGCTTAAGCCCGAAATGAATCGCAATCGGGACAAAAGCGATTCCGATGAGAATGACGCAAATCAAATACCGCAGCGGCAGCCCTCCGACGAACCACAGCGCCAGGAGCACCGGAACCCAAATGATAACCTCGCCTAGATCGGGCTGCATCAGGATGAGCAGGCAGGGTGCTCCCGCAATCGCTCCGGAGAGTAGCAACCGCAGCATCGGATGCATTTCGCGGAATTGAGTTAAAAATATCGCCAGAACCATAATCCCGGCCACGACTGCAAGCTGCGCGGGTTGAAAATTGATTGGCCCCAAATGTAGCCAGCTACGCGCCCCATAAACTTTGGTACCGATAAACTTGGTCAGGATCAGGAAGACGATACCGGCCAGATACATCGGCAACGCGCCCCAGCGGATCCAGCGGTAATGGATCAAACTTGTCACCATAAACGCGAACACACCGACAGCCACCCAATTCGCCTGCTTTCGCCAGAAATCCGCTGCGTATGCATCGCTACGACTAGAAGTCGCGCTGTAGATTGCTATGACCCCAAAAATGGCGAGCGCGAGCATTGTCACCAGCAAAAGCCAGTTTTGACCGAGAAATTTTCGCAGAAAAGGCGTCATACCATGTGATCTGTTTAATCTACGGTCCCTTCACCGGGATCAGAACAATTATACGCAAGTTGCGATCCTGGCAAAACCCCCAACGTTTCAAGTCACAAAGAATTCCCGCCAGACAGTCAACCCCATTTGAAGGAAGCTTCTAATCTGTCAGCCTTACTTTGGATTCCGCGTTTACGTTGAATGCATGCCGCTTTTCGGTAAGAGCTAATCATCTCTAGGCAAATAGCTTACAACAATTTTTGCACAATTATGGCCGCTTGCTTGTCACAAGATTTGGAGACCAGTAAAGTACTCTTGCAGTTGCTCGTTTTTAGAGGATTCCTCCATGGCTAAGAAGAAGAAAAACACCAAACGGAAGCTTGCACATCCAAAGCTACCGATGCAGCGCCAATTGAATTTGCGCCACGAGGGAACGCATTTCGATCTGCGCGCTATCTTTAATGAATTGAACGAACGGTATTTCCGTGGACGTCTTCGGGGGTACCACGTCACGTGGGGACGGCGACGAAAACACCGCCCCAGAGAACACTTCATTTTTGGCACAATCCAGGAGGAAGATCGGGTAATTCGAATCAATCCGGCGCTGGACCAGCCATTCGTGCCGCTCTGGTTTTTTCGTTACGTGCTGTATCACGAGATGCTGCATTCGGTTGTGCCGGATCAAAAACTGTCGGCGAACCGACGGCGAGTTCACACCGACGAATTCAACCGGCGAGAGCGCGAGTTTCCGCAGTACCGGCGGGCGCGACGCTGGGAAGACGAAAATCTGTCGCGTTTTTTGCGCTAAATCACGCCGTTAGTGCGTTGCGGTCACTGGCGTCTGCGATGGCCTGTCAGACCACGACGGCGTCGTCGCTACGTTCTTCTTGATCAGGTACCAGAGCATGGTCGCGAGCAGGAGAGAGATCAATTTCGCGCGCCAGTTGTTCAGAATCAGGCTCTTCATATTTGCTGTGTAACAAGATTTCTGCGATCCGTTGACGGAACGTTTCTGGTGTGAAATTGCGCTCGATCCGCCGCCGGTGGCAAATGGAAATACTGCCGGTCTCTTCGGACACGACCACAGCCACGGCATCTGATTCTTCAGTTATGCCGAGCCCAGCGCGGTGACGCAATCCCAGGCTGCGGTCCAACGTTTCCCGCTGACTCACAGGGAAAATGCAGGCTGCAGCTGCAATTCGTCCGTTGCGAAGGATCACTCCGCCATCGTGCAATGCGGCCTTCGGGTGAAAGATGGTCAAGATAAGCTCGACAGAAAACTCGCCGTCGATTACTACGCCTGTCTCTTCGTAAACGCGGATTGATGTGTCGCGCTCGATGGCGATGAGCGCGCCGAACTGTTTGTTTGCCAGTTGCGTCACCGCTTCAGCCAGATCATGGACGGTTTCCCGTTTCTCGCTAGTCAGCGAGAAAATCGGGTGGCCACCAAGCGCAGCGAGACCACGCCGGAGCTCCGGCTGAAAAATCACAACCAAAGCAACTGCAAGGAAAACTGAAAAGCTTCGGACGATCCAGCCGATCACAACTAAATTGAGCAGCGTGGAAATTAACGTCAGCGTCAAAAAGACGATCGCCAGCCCGGTCAGTACCTTTGCGCCCCGCGTTCCGCGAAAATAGAGGTAGCCATAATAGATCGCCACGCTGAGTAAAAGGATTTCAACGAGACTGCGCCAGCTCCTGAACCAGAGATCGATGAGTTGATGAATCATCCTGCCCTCCGAAGGATTGCCTCCGATACGCGCAAGGCGCTCACGTTTTCTCTCACCTCGTGGACACGGAACACGTCCGCGCCGCGAGCCCTCAATAGCGAGGTTAGCGCGACTGTTGGTGCGAGCCGGTCTCCGACATCTGACGAATCAATCAGCTTCGCCAGAAACGATTTGCGGGAAACGCCAACCACAACTGGACGATCATGCACGCGAAGCTGTTCAAGGTGCGCGAGCAACTCGAGGTTGTGGTCGAGCGTTTTCCCGAAACCAATGCCCGGATCAAACGCAATCGCCATGGGATCAATATTATAAACTATGGCGCGCGCATATTGTTGTCGAAAAAAATCAGCAATTTCCAAAACAACATCGGCATATCGCGGCTGGTTTTGCATGGTCCGCGGAGTTCCTTGCATATGCATGATGATGAACGCCGAGTTTGTTTCCGCAACTAGCGGCAGCATTCCTTCGTCGCCTCGTCCGCCGGTAACGTCGTTTACAATCGAGGCGCCTGCCTGAATCGCCGCGCGCGCGACGTCAGATTTCGAGGTGTCGATCGAAATTGGAACGTCGATCTTTGCTCGTAACTTTGCGATCACCGGAATCACGCGACGTAGTTCTTCCTCTGCAGCGACGGGTTCGGCGCCTGGTCGGGTCGATTCTCCCCCGACATCAATGATGTGCGCGCCTTCTCCCGCCATGGCTAGGCCCCGCTCTATCGCTTTCTCCCGCGCAAAAAAGTTCCCGCCGTCGGAAAATGAATCTGGAGTGACATTCAAGACGCCCATGATCAAGCCCTGCCGGGAAACGTTGAAAACGCGATCTCCGATTTTCCAGATCCTCTCGCGCATCAAGATTGAGACTAATTCAAATGCGCGATTATTCGAACTGTGAGCGAGACGAACAGCGAGATTGAAAAGACGGGGCGGCGAGAATGACTAATGACGAAGGAACGACGAAATCCGAATGGCGAGGAGGCACAACCAACGGTTGTCCCGTTATTTGATCATTAGAGCTTCCTTCGTCATTCGTCATTCGTCATTCGTGCTTTGTCATTTCTTCCTTGCGTAGCGACCCATCAATTCGCCCTGTGTAACCACATGACCTTTCATCGCCGCGTCCAGCTGGCTCCGCTTCGCGCCGGAAGGTAAATCCAAATCCCGATCCAGCGCGAAAATCTTGAAGTAATAACGATGCGCACCAGAGGGTGGACACGGTCCGCCATATCCCGATTTCCCGAAGTCGTTTGTCCCCTGGCCTCCTTTTGGCGTACTTCCTTCGGGAATTGTAGTGGTCTGCGGAGAAATGTTCCAAACCGCCCAATGTGTGAACAGTCCGCTCGGCGCATCGGGATCATCGACAATCAAGACGAGGCTTTTCGCTTCGGGAGGCACATCCGAAATCTGTAAAGGCGGATTGGTATTGGCGCCGTCACATGAGAATTTTGATGGAATGTTGCCACCTTGCTGGAAAACAGAACTTGTGATTTTCATTTTAGCTGCTCCTGCAGCAAACGAAACGATCGCTGCCAAGGCAACCGCCAACGCGCCAGCAATAATCGCTTTTTGCATTATTCGACCTCCGGTTGAAATCGCGTTAAGTCCATAAACTTGACCCTATTGTTTCGCCCAGATGGCTATAAACGGACGTAAGATTCGAGAACAAGTTCTGGCGCTGCTGGCGCGAAAAGATTACCGGCCGCTCGACAAGACCGATATCGCTCGCAAACTTGGCCTGACTCCCAGTGAAAGAGTTGCATTGCGGAAAACACTGCGTGAGCTCGAGCGCGCGGGCCAAATCGCGCGCATCCGCAAGAACCGATATGTGCTTCCGGCTGAGGCGGACCTCATAGCCGGCAAACTGTCGATTCATCAAGTCGGCTACGGATTTCTCACACCAGAAACACCGGGCGGGCCGGATGTTTTCATCGCAGCAGAGAACATCGGGACAGCCATGCATGGCGACCGCGTGGTTGCGCGCATATCGCCCGATACGCCTCATGACCGCATCAAAGGGCGGCGCGAAGGACGTGTCATTCGAATCCTGGAGCGCGCTCACGATACCATCGTCGGCACACTGCAACGGTCGCGAAACTTTTACTATGTCGTGCCCGATGATCCGCGGTTTGTGCACGACATCTACGTACACCCTAAGCGAGATCAGCACCCAGGGACATCCGCGAATGTTGGCGACAAAGTCGTGGTTCGCCTGGAACCGTGGGAATCGCGGCACGTCAATCCCGAAGGAGAAATCACTGAAGTGCTCGGACCAGCCTCCGCACCCGGCATCGACATGCTCTCAGTCATCCGCAAATATCATCTGCCTGCAGAATTTCCGAAGGATGTTTTGGATCAGGCGGAGCGGATTTCGGAAAGAATCAATGCACGGCAGCTCGAAGGACGCGAAGACTTGCGCAAAGACTTTATCATCACAATCGATCCTGATGATGCAC